>JAMJQV010000089.1 GCA_023554435.1 Gemmatimonadota bacterium
ATCATATTGAGGTGAGTTTATGATATTTAAGTGCCAGAGTCAACCGGGGTGGAGCAGGAAGGAGAGAGCCCTCGCCGGGTCGCTCAATCGAGAGGCGGATTCGCTTCTCGCCAGCTCGCGACGAAAGCGTCCGCGAGGTGCTCAACGTTGGCCCGGAGAACCTCCTCGGCCTGCGACATCCCCGCCACGGTCAGGCGTTCCAGCGACCATGTACGAGCGGGTCCGAGCCACCGGTTAAGGGTGGAGGCCGCTGGCTGGAAAAAGTGAAGGGATGTGAGGAGCACGATGTCGGGGCCGGCTTCGAGGGGGATGGCCGTGACATGGAGGGTCAGGAAGGCGACTGCGAAGTCCGCCACCGGGATTCCCTCCTCGCGGAGCCGGGTGTCGACGATCGATCGCAGTGCCCCGGCCGTCACGCCGATGTCGGCCGCCGGGCCCTCGAGGGGGTTGACCACGATTTCCAGCTTGGCAATGCGCTCGAGGCTCGCGGTCTCGACCTCGGATTGCGCATGGGCCTCCGCCGCCGAGGATGCGAGCATCCAGGCAACGAGCACGGCATGCAGCACGGCCCGAAAGACCGACGCTTGCCCAAACATCTCCGCCCCCCTCCGTGTCCCGGAGCGGTCCGGGACGGTCAACCGACGTGCAGAGTTACTGAGAATGATAACCCCTCGGGCCCGAGGCGGATCCCCGCATGAGAGATCAGGGAAGAGCGTCGTGGAACAGTCGAGTATGGTTCAGGGTCTACCAATTCGTCACGTGGGCCGCGAGAGCCCCGATCGATTCGCGCCCGGCTCCGCCCGGGCACCCATGCTGTGGAGGTGGGACATGAGGAAGCTGGTCATGACAGCCGTCGCGATGCTGGTGATGTCGTTCGTCGCTGCACCGTCGGCCGTCGCGCAGGAGACGGAGAAGGAAGCCAACAAGGAATACGCCGAGAAGGCGGAGAAGATGGAGAAAGAGGCGAAGGAGGCCCACTGGATGAAGGGCACCATGACGCCTCCCGGCCAGGCGCCGATCGACATCAAGTACGCGTTCACGAAGGGCGAGGATGGTCCGAAGGGCTGGATCGTGGCCGAGGATGATGGGGAGACCATCAAGATCGAGATGAGCGACCTCTCGTGGGACGACGACTACGTCAGCTACAACTGGTCTCCCGACGAGGCCAGCATGGTGATCTCCTGCAATCTCCAGAAGCAGGAAGACGGGAGCTACGCCGGCGACTGCACGGACGACAGCGAGGCCGGCGCCACCGGTCAGATGACCATCGCGCCGATGGAGAAGAAGGAAAAGTCTGAAGGGTAGTCCGGAAGAGGTTCCTGGCGGGAAGTCCTGGCCAGTTTGAGGGCGGATGTCGGCATTGGCTGGCTGCCGCCCTCGCTGCATTCCGGAGGGGGCATTCTGGACCCTCATTGAGACATATTGACACTCTCCAAGCGTCTACTATTCCCCCACTTAGCCATTCCGCAGACCCCGGGAGTCCGCATAAGTACGTAGGTACTTGCGTAGGATTACGGTACTGGTATCGTGTATGGCGGGTTTTGGCACTCATCCTGCACTTGGACGCGCAGAATAGTGTCAGCCCGGCGGCGCACCCCCCAATTGCGTCGGGCTTATTGTCTTGGGGAGAGCAACCTTTAGAGGGGGCATTTCAATGAAACTCAGACACGGGTTGGGGATCTTCGCAATCCTGTCGCTCGCACTGGTTGGCTGCACGGGCGACCAGGGTCCAGCCGGACCTCCGGGACCGGAAGGCCCGCAGGGACCCGAGGGACCTCCGGGCGAAAGCTTCAGTGAGTTCGCGTATCAGGGCAACTTCGGCGAGGCGTGCCAGCACTGCCACGCGACCGCGGTCAACCAGGTGCTGCTCACGAATCACACGAACGCCTTCCTGGATCTCGGCGAGAACCAGGACAACTTGTACTGCCTGCAGTGCCACACGACGGGATTCAACTGCGATGTCTATGCCGGCACCGGCGAGATCATCGAGGGTACCTGTGAGGAGCCCGACGACGGCTACAGCGGGTACATCGGTGACACGACCGAAGAGGGCATGGCCCGGGCCATGAGCCTCGAAGGCGTGCAGTGCGAGTCCTGCCACGGGGCCATGGGGCCGGACTTCAACGCCCATCAGCCCTACATGTCCTTCGCCACGCGCGACGATGCGGATACCGGCGAATCGCTGTCGCTGTGCCAGGGCTGCCACGACGCGCAGATCGACGAGTGGAAGACGTCCGGCCATGCCAACGTAGCGGGCGGCGACAACGACGCGTTCAACGAGGAGCACTACGTCGGGCGCTCCTCCTGCGACGGCTGCCACACGTCCGAGGGCTACATCCGGGACAACGACCCGGCCATGATGACGTACGACTTCGGGCCCCCGTATTCGTTCGTCGGCTGCCCGACCTGTCATGACCCGCACGTGGGAGAGATGGGCAGTGGTAACGAAGCGCAGCTGAGGAACGTCGGCGACGTGGTGCTCTCCTACACGTTCCCGTGGGAGCCGGATGACGAAGAGGCGCCCACCATGGAGGGCTACGGCCCCGGCCAGACCTGCGCGCAGTGCCACAAGGCGCGCCGGGACAACGCCAACGTCGCGGGCCAGATCGCGGTCGGGTACGGCCACTTCGGGCCGCACAGCAGCCCGCAGGCTGACATGTTCATCGGGGCCGGCTCGTACGAGATCCCCGGATACGACTATTCGGGCGCCCGGGCCAGCACGCACAACACGGCGATCACCGACGGCTGCGTCAGCTGCCACATGGGATTCGACGAGGCGTTCGGCGGGCACGTGGTGCACAACTTCATGCCGGACTTGGAGACGTGCCAGGGATGCCACGCCGGTCTCGACGAGGCAGGGCTGGAGGCGATCCAGCAGACCTACAAGGACAAGCTCGACGAGGTCGCGGTCCTGATGGGCTACGCCGATTGGGACACGCTCTATCTGACGCTGGACGACGACAACTTCCTGTGGGAAGTGTGCCAGCGTGAGGCCGTGTACGGCGCGGAGTTCGTGTACGCGTCCGGCGATCTCGGCGCGCACAACCCGAACTACGCGAACGCGCTGCTCGACAACGCGATCGACTACCTCACCAACACGTGCGTGGTTCCAGCACCGTAGGTTGAGCTGAACCCCGGCGCCCTCGCGGTTCGAGGGCGCTCGGGAACACATACCGGAGTTCCCAACCCGGGATGAAGGCGAGGCCCGGAGGCGCTACGCGTGTCTCCGGGCCTTGCCGTGTGTGTGACCCCCGACGATCCTCCGGGATGGCAGATCCCGCCGCGAAGCCGACGGATGCACCGGGCAAGACCGCGATCGTTCTCGCCTTCGCGGCCATCTACCTGGTATGGGGCTCCACGTACCTGGCGATCCGCTTCGCGGTCGAGACGCTGCCTCCGTTTCTCATGCTGTTCGCCCGGTTCTTCACGGCCGGCATCCTGATGTACCTCTTCCTCCGCTGGCGGGGCGTGGCGCGACCGACCGCCCGCGAATGGCTCGGTGGGGCTGTGATCGGAGGTCTGCTCCTGCTCGGCGGCACAGGCGCCGTCGGCTGGGCCGAGCAGTGGATCGACTCGGGGCTGGCGGCCCTGATCGTGGCGATCGTGCCCGTGTGGATGGTGGTGCTGGATTGGGTCGGACCCGAGAGACGCAGGCCCACGCGCGCCGTGATCGCGGGCCTCGTCCTCGGCCTGGTCGGAGTGGCCGTGCTCGTGGGTCCCGTGGATCTGTCGGGAGGCGGCCGCATGCAGTTCATCGGTTCGGCCGTGGTGGTGTTCGGGACTCTCTGCTGGGCCACGGGCTCGGTCTATGGATCGCGGTTGCCCCACCCCTCGTCCCCGTGGATGTCGGCCGCTCTCCAGATGACGGCCGGTGGCGGGCTGCTCCTGCTGTTCGGCACGGCCATGGGGGAGTGGTCCCGCCTGGACCCGGCAGGGATGTCGGCGAAGTCACTTGGGGCCCTGGCGTACCTCATGGTGTTCGGTTCCCTGATCGCGTTCGCCGCGTACATCTTTCTGCTTCGCCACGAGACACCGGCCCGTGTAGGCAGTTATGCGTACGTGAACCCGGTGGTGGCCGTCTTCCTCGGGTGGGCGCTGGCGTCCGAGCCCGTCACCCCGCGTACGATCGTGGCAGCCGTGATCATCCTGACCGGGGTCGTGTTGATCGTACGGCACCGGGCGTCGAAGGCGCCCCCGGACCTGCCGGCGGCCGTTCCCGCGGCGCACGATGGAGAGCCGGGGCTGGATTCGCCCGAGATTCCCTGCGCCACCGGTTGAGCCGGCGTTGACGGGCGGGCCGTTGAGACCGCCCGTAGGCTATTCGGGCTCTGCGATCACGACGGGCCGCGCCCCGCTACGCCGGGCCAGGTGCAGAAACTCGCGCTGCATCTCAGCGTCGGGGAAGACGGCTGCCGATGTCACCAGGTTCGCATCGTCGACCTGCAATACGAGCTGGGAGAACCCGGCAACCAGCTCGGGCAAGCTGAATCCGCAGTGGCCGAACCGATCCACTCGCATGGCGGTGACGGCTTCCGCTGCTCCCGCGTTCTTCGTCTCGTACAGGTCCATGTGCCACATGGGCGTCACCGGATCGCGGGACGTGTGCATGGCCACGAGGGGTAACCGGGGCATGCCGCTCGTCTGAAATGTCCCCTCGATGGTCGCCAGCGCGGCCCCCTCGGCTTCGTGCCGCGCCACACCGGCGTTGAGTGCGGCGTCACCATCCGATCCCTCGTACACCGTCTCGAGGTTGTGGAACGGATTGCCCCCCAGCACGTCCGCGGCGTCGTTCGTGCCCATGAAGCTGTAGCGCAGGATCTGGGTCGTCGCGTCCCTCAGCGTCTCCGGGTCACCGACGTCGTAGGGCACGCCGGTCACGGCCGCGAACTGAGCCGTCACTTCCGGGTCGGAATTGAGTGAGGCCCTGATCGCAGACTCTGTGGCTTCCCAATTCGCATCGGTGACCACGGAATCCTCGTCGGGAATTTCCACCGCACTCCCCGGCATGACCCCGGCGAAGAAGTAATCGAACAGCACCCTGAAGTCACCGAACCACTCGATCTGCCTTCGGAAATCACCAATCGGCGCGCACAGGGCCAGACCTCCGTCGAATGGCGTGGCCTCGGCGGCCTGCTCCACGGCAAGCACTGTTGACAGGCCGCCCTCGGAAGCGCCTACCAGCAATGTCGTGACCGGCAGCACCGGCAATCCGTGCTCCAGGGCGAGTCCCTCCAGCTGGGCCCGGGCCCAGGACGCCGTCTCCTCCAGGTCCGCGACGGCTTCGGGGGCCACCAGCCCGTTGCGCCGATAACTCGTAGCCGCATACCCGTAGAATCCCGTTGTCTGCGTGCCCAGCTGGCGAACGACGTCCTTCACCCCGAAACCACTCGCCTCGTCAGCCGGCAGCACGAGCGGCGTGTACGGGGGGCGGTCCGGTCCAGGGTTCGTGTAGCCGTGCGCCCAGACGACGAGTTCCCCATTCCACACCGCGGGGAGACAGATCTCTACGAGAGCCCCACCGGGGGTGGACCCGCTCACACAGGCCTGCAGTTGCGCCGATGTCTCGATCGGCAGATCGGAAGGCTCGGGTCCGGGCGGGGGGCCGGTCGTGTCATCGTCTCCACACGAGGCCAGGAGGGCGCAGAGTAGCAGCGGAACAAGAGGCAGAAGGGAGGGGGGCCAGGCGATGTTCTCCCGAACGGCGATTCGATGCATGAGTCTCACCTTGGCACGGGCAGCATGACGAAGGGCCATGACCCGATAACAATATACCCTCAATCCACGCCGATGCTCGCCTGCCGAGTCACTACAGCGTGAACAGGAGGGCCAGCGTGATGGGTACCGTGAGCAGGCTGATCGTGGACAGCCAATCGACCTCCTTCTGCTCTGCGATCCGCATGTCGAACAGTTCGACGGACACCCTGGCCCAGCTGCTGTCCTTCGTCGGTCTGTAGTACCCCACGACGCTGTCGCCCCGAATGCGGGGGTTCTTCATGTAGAACTGCGTGCCGTCCTGCAGGGTGAGTCGGTACTCCGGTCCGTCCGCGTCTGCCGCCCCGATCGTGCGACCGAGTTCGTCCTGGTAGGTCGGGGACTCCTCGTCCTGGCTGCTCTGCAAATCGATGGGCAGGTTGACGGGCACGTACTTCTGGCACCCGCCAATGAACAGGACGAGCGGCAGCAGCAGGACGTGAATTCGCGGCAAAGTACCTCCTCGAGTGATTTCCGGGGTCAAAGATCGCGGCAGATGTGGCGTGCGCGCAATCAGCCAGGTGGCGTGGTCACGAACGACTCGCCATGCGCCGCATCACCTGCCGCCACACGAGACCCGCGGCGATCATCCCGAGCCCGACGGCCCACACGCGCCACTCCACCCAGAACGCGAGTCCGAGGCATCCGGTCAGTCCGGCCACTGCGATCCAGCGCGGAAAGATTCGATCCTCCACCGGAATCCGGAGGGCCGCGAGGTTCGTGAGCGCGTAATAGACGAGCACGGTGAAGGCGCTGAACGACCAGGTCGTCTTCACGTCACCGATCAATACGAGCAGCCCGATAACGATACCCACGGCAATAACGGCAGCGGCGGGTGAGCTGCGTACGTCGTCGATCGTCGCGAGTCGTCCGGGCGCGTCTCCGCGGCGCGCCATGGCGAGGAGGACTCTCGACAGCCCGAGGATCAGGTTGAGGAGGACGCCCAGCATGGCGGTGATCGCCCCGAGGGCCAGGACCCGGCCGAGGGTGGGGCCACCGAACGTCATGGCCGCATCCTCGAGCGGCGCCGCCCGACTTGCCGTCATTTCGGCCAGGCGAGGCGCGCCCACGGATCCGACGGCCACCGCTCCGACGCTGATGTACAGGAGAGCCGAGACCACGAGGGTGACTACGATCGCCCCGGGTATCGTTCGCGCCGGGTCGCGTACTTCCTCTCCCAGGGTGGCGATCCGGCCGTAGCCCGTGTAGGCGACGAACATCAGCGCCGTGGCCTCCAGGAGACCTGGCAGTCCGGCTCGATCGGGGAAGATCCCCGCGAGATGGACCGCCGAGCCCTTGGCGGCGGACGGAAGTCCGGCGACCACGAACAGCATCAACGTGGCGAGGGTCAGGCCCACGATCACGGCGTTGGCCCGGTTGGAGCGCGAGGTTCCGTGCCACACCAGCGCGGTCACGGCCAACACGGCGAGAAGTCCCACCGCGACGAGAAGCGACCCGCCGCCGATTCCGAGCGCCTCGAGCAGGTATCCGGCCAGTCCCAACGCGGCCGTGGCAGCGGAGGCGGACTTCGCGCTCATGAACATCCAGCCAGCGGTGAATCCGAGGGTGGGCGTGAGATAGCGGTACCCGTACTCGTACGTCCCGCCGCTCACCGGGTGCGATGCCGCCAGCTGGGCGCTGGACAGGCCGTTGCACGCCGCCAGGAGTCCAGCGAGAGCGATCGCCAGCAGGACGGATGGGCCCGCCACGCCCGCCGCGATCCCGATGCTTACGAAAGCGCCCGTGCCGACGATCGACCCGAGGCCGAGCAACACCGCGCCCGGCAGACGCACGACCCGCTCCAGGCGCTGTGAACCGGCGGATTCGGCCATTGCTTCCCCGGTGGTGAAGTCTCACATGGAGTCGAAGCGCATGGTCGCACGTCCTTTCCCGGCGATCAAGGGCGCGCTGTCCGACGGTTTCACTCTGGCCTTATGTTTGAGCGGAGGGAATCGCGGCCGGAACTCCGATATCGAGAAGTCGAACAGGGAAGCCAATATGCTGAACAGGTTCACGAGGATCGCGTGCGGGTCAGCCGGCCTGGTGCTGCTGCTCGTTCCGCTGGCCCAGGCGCAGCAACCCTGCTGCCGGTCGGAAGGGCTCGAGGTGGCGGACCTCTACCGCGTGGAGGGACTCGACGAACGCCGCTTCACGCACGCGGAGTACTGGGAGAGCCTGGCAACGGCGCTGCGCTCGGACCGCATCCAGGTCACCCGTCTCGGTGAATCGGTCGAAGGGCGAGCCATCAATGCCGTCACCGCGGGTTCGGGCCCGACTACGGTCCTGCTGTGGTCCCAGATGCATGGCGACGAGTCCGCAGCGACCATGTCCCTGGCGGACATCATCGCCTGGTTCGCCTCGGCGCCGGAGTCGGACCGTCTGCGCGCGAGACTGGCCGAGCGTCTCACGATCGTCATGGTCCCGATGCTGAACCCGGACGGAGCGGAGCGCTTCATCCGCGAGAACGCCGTAGGGGTCGACATCAACCGGGACGCCCGTCGCACGGCGACTCCCGAGGGTCGGATCCTCAAGAGTGTACGCGATTCACTTCAGGCCGATTTCGGGTTCAACCTGCACGACCAGGGAATCCACACGGCCGGAGAAGACGGACCGCTCGTTGCGATTGCCCTGCTGGCGCCCGCCGCGGACGAGGAGCGCTCCTGGGGCCCGGTCCGGCAGCGAGCCCGCGGAGTGGCGGCGGCAATCGCCACTGCGCTGGAGCCCGACCTGGAGGACAGGATGGCGCGCTACGACGACGCTTACGCGCCGCGGGCCTTCGGAGACAACATGCAGGCCTGGGGCACGAGCACCGTCCTGATCGAGAGCGGCATTCTCCCCAACGACCGGCAGAAGCAGGAGCTGCGGCGCCTCAACATCGTGGCCCTCCTCAGCGCGTTCGAAACTATCGCAAGCGAGCGGTATGCCGACGAGGCCACGGCGGCCTACGACAGCCTTCCCATGAACCGATCCGTGGACTACTCGATCCTCGTGCAGGGCGGAGACCTGGTCCTGGAAGGGGCCGGTCCGATCCGGGCGGACATTGCGATCGACTTCGACGACTCCGCCGCCGGAACCGGTCCGCGCTACGGTGAGATCGGGGACCTCGAGGGAGTGGTGGCGCTGGATACGGTGAACGCGAGCGGGCTGTTCATCCACGCCGGTCCAGGTGAGGAGGGCATGATCCGACGGGGCACCCCGGTCGCGATCACCGCCCGACGGGGTCCGGACCCCGAGAGCCAGAAGGTGTGGGCTCTCGGGACCGATGCACCCTGAGCGACTATTCGATCGTGAATTCCTCCACCATGCCCAGCTCGGCGCCCGATTCCGCGATCCAGGCGTAGCGGCCCGGCTGCAGGTCCACCGTGAAGAACGCCGTTTGCCCGGCGGGCATCTCGTGGACGCCGCCCACGAACGCGGCCGGTGATGGCGCCCGGAGGCCGTCGACGTTCATCCAGTCCATCCACTGAACGACCTCATCCAGGTTCGTTCCCTCCTCCAGGCGGACCACGTGAACGTCGTTGCCGAGTCCGGCTGCGGGATGATCATCGAAGTTGACGGCTATGGTCTGACGACCGGCCCGGGGTGTGCCATCCACATCGATCATCGAGTTGTAGAGAGTGATCGCATAGTCGGCTCTGGGAGGCACGCCACCCGACTTCTCGCCCGTGACCGTCAGCGGCATCGCCATGCCCAGCATGACGTGAAACACGCCATCGGCGGTCTTCACGTAGCACTCCATCACGTAGTTCCCCGGGACGAGATGCATCGTGGCCTGCGCGGTCTTGCCGGGGGCTACCAGTCCGGGTCCGCCCATCGCGGCAGCCGACGCATACCACTCCGGTAAAGCCTGCCCGAGCATCGCTCCAGCGCCTGCCTTGTCCACGGCGCCGGTTTGCAGCGCTTCCCAGGCCCCGCCGAAAGCCGGGCCCACGTCCGCGGCGTAGTCCTCGATCGTCTTACCCTCGGGAAGGAGGGTGAGGAAGATGAAGTGATGCTCGAGCCCCTCGTTGGCCATGCGCATCGTGACCCAGCCAGACGGAATCTCCGTCGGCCCGACGAATGCGTAATCGCGGGCCACGTAGTCCACGACGTAGGCGTCGGGAGCAGGCGTCTCGGCGACAGCCGTTTCATCTGCGGATGCCTCAGCCTGGTCGGCCGGCTGGCACGCAGCGAGGGCGGGGAAGGACATCAATACAGCGATGGAAAGGGCGCGGCGCAGTTCGATCAAAGAGCCTCCTCGGTCAGGTAGATGCAATCGATCCCCACGAAAACTCC
>JAMJQV010000090.1 GCA_023554435.1 Gemmatimonadota bacterium
AAACCACGAGCTCCTGGAGCTGGGCTACTCGTGGGCCGACTCGCACCTCGACGTCCGCATCGAGGTGAAGCCCGGGCTTTCGGCCGAGAACACCCTCGTGATGAACGGCAACCAGGCGATCGCCTACGGCGCCGTGGCCGCGGGGATGGACCTGGCCGCTATGTACCCGATCACGCCGGCTACCTCCGTATCGCACCAGCTGGGCGAGATGTTCTACAAGTTCGGCGGCGTGGTGCACCAGGCGGAGGACGAGATCGCCGCGGCGGGCGTCGCGATCGGTGCCTCTTACTCCGGCAAAGTGGCGTTCACGATCACCTCGGGCCCGGGACTGGCCCTGAAGACGGAGTTCCTCGGCCTGTCGGTGATGACCGAGATCCCCCTCGTGCTGGTCAACGTCCAGCGGGGCGGCCCGAGCACGGGCCTCCCCACGAAGGTGGAGCAGTCGGACCTGCTTGCGGCCATCTTCGGTCAGCCGGGGGACGCGCCGCACGTGGTGATGGCCCCGGCTACGATCGAGGAGTGCTTCCACGCCATGATCACGGCGAGACGGATCGCGGAGACGTTCCGTACGCTGGTGATGGTGCTGACGGACGCGAACCTGGCTACGGGTGTACAACCATTCCCCCGCCCCGCGCTCGATCCCGCCTGGCAGGGATCCACTCCCGACATGTCCCCCGTACCGGAGGGCAAGCCTCCGTACGACTGGGATGATGAGACCGGCCTATCTCGCAGGTTTGTACCGGGAACCCCGGGGGGTATGCACACTCTCACGGGCCTCGCCCACGACGAGAACAGCAGGGTGGCCTACGCATCGGCCATCAACCAGAAGAGCTCCGCGATGCGGAGCCGAAAGATGGCCGTGCTGCACAGTACGCTCAGGCCTCCCACGGTGTACGGCGCGGAGTCAGGGGACCTGCTGATCGTCGGGTGGGGGAGCACCAAGGGAGCGATCGAAGAGGCGGTGGACCGGGCCAGGGACGAAGGACTCTCGGTCTCGTCGCTGCACGTGCGCTTCCTGTCTCCCCTGGAGCCGGGCCTGAAGACGATATTCGGACGGTTCAAGAAAGTCATGACGGTCGAGATCAACTTCAGCGACGATCCCGACATGCCATACATCACGGACGAAAACCGGCGCCGCGGCCAGTTGGCATGGTTGCTCAGGGCCCAGACGCTGGTGGACGTGGACTGCTGGACGCGCGTGCTGGGCGAGCCCCTGCAGCCGGGGGCCATCCACGACGTGATCCGGGCCAACGTTTCGAAAGGAGGCGCGGCATGAGCCTCTCCTGCTGCTCGCTGCTCACGCCGGTCGAGGAAGATCGCGAATTCAGCCTCGACGACTACGAGGGGGCGCGCGCCCGCTGGTGCCCGGGCTGTGGAGACCACTCCGTGCTCACGGCGGCTCAGCGGCTCCTGGTGGACGAGCAGCTGAAACCCGAAGAGACGGTGTTCGTGTCGGGGATCGGGTGCTCGAGCCGTTTCCCGCACTACATGAAGACGTACGGATTCCACGGCCTGCACGGACGGGCCCTGCCGGTCGCCACGGGCGTCAAGATGAACCGGCCCGACCTGAACGTGTTCGTGGTGATGGGCGATGGAGACTGTGTGTCCATCGGCGCCGGTCACTGGGTGCATGCCACCCGGTACAACGTGGACATGGTCGCGCTGATGCTCGACAACAACATCTACGGCCTGACCAAGATGCAGACGTCGCCCACGACGCCGCAGGGCTACAAGAGCAACACGCAGCCGCAGGGAAGCTGGCTTCCCGCTCTGAATCCGCTCGAGGCGACTCTCGGGATCACGAACGCGTCGTTCGTGGCACAGACGGCCGAGTGGATCCCGGCGCATCTGTTCGCGACCCTGCAGGCGGCCTACAAGCACCGGGGCTTCGCCTTCGTTCGGGTGCTGCAGCGCTGCCCGGTGTTCACCGAAGACATCTACCTCGACGCGGTCCGGAACCCGGAGACCATCGACCTGCTGACGCATCCCGACGGGGTCGAGGTTCCCGAGTCGCTGAAGCAGATCTATCCGAACCAGATGCGGCACGACCCGGCGAACCTGTCGGCCGCGAGAGAGATCGCCGCGGATACCTCGCGACTGCGACTCGGCGTTCTGTACCGTGACGAATCGAATCCGCGGTACAACGAGACCCGACACCTTCCGCTGCACACGGCGGAGGACAAGATCCGAATCCTGAACGAAGAGCTGGACAAATATGCCGTCTGACAAGACGACCGACGAGCGCGCCACGCGCGCGCTGGAAGTCCTCGCGAAGGCGTGTGAAGACTACCACTCGGCCCTGGTTGCGACGTCGGAGGAGCTCCGCGGTCTGCTGGACGCGGGAGGTGCCTCCGAGGAGTCCAGGGCGGAACGCACGGCAGCCGAGCTCGGCTCGTTCGCTGTAGGCCGCATCGACATAGAGAGGTTCTCGTCTTTCGAGGAAGCCGGTGAGCCCGTGGCGGTCACGGAGGCTCCGAGGCTCGAGGCGGCTTTGCGCACCCTGCGTTCGCTCCTGGAGCGGGGCACGGACCTGTACTACATGCGGGTGGAGCCGGGCTCCGACCTGCGTGACGCGATCTCGAACGGACTGGGCCGGGCCGGACGGACCTTCGGCGCCGCGCGCACGGTCGAGCTCTCGCGCTCCGGCAGCTACGACGAGGCCACACACGGCGGCTGGATGGACAGTTTCCCGCCCGCTCTGTGGAGCCAGCGGGAGAAGCAGCTCGCTCCGCCCCTCGTGGTCGAGGTCGACGGGACTGACCTCCGACCCGGCGGGTTGGCCGATTTCCTGGACGGCGAGCAGAAGATCGTGCTCGTGGTTCGGGGTGCTGCGCCGCCCGCCGCCCTGTCGCGACTGATCACGCCCGGAGTGGTGGTGGTGCAGACCGATGACCCGGCGGACCTGTCCGTGGTGGCGGAGGCGGAGGGACCTGCGATCGCCGCGTTGGTGGCGGCCGACGCGTGCCGGTTCGTTCACCTTCCTGCCGTGGATGGTGGCCGGGGCCGGCTCGCGGTCCAGCACATGCCGACCGCGGAGCCGAAGCGGGCGCTCGGGGGCATCAGCGCGTTTCAGCAGGTCGAGGGTCTGCGACACCTCGAGGCGCTCGCCGCCGGTTGGGGGCTGAGCGCCCCGGAGACGGCGGCACCGTCCGGTGATGGAGCCAGCGCTCCGGCACCCGCCGGCTCGGCGGCGGACACGCTGGCAGCGTGGATCCTGCGCCAGGCCGACATCTCGGGTACGGGCTAGAAGCCTGTGGATCCTCAGGCCATCCTGGCTTCCGTCGCCGTCCTGGGCGGGGTAGGGCTCACGTTCGGCACCCTGATCGCCGTGGCGAACAGGAAGCTGTATGTGTGGGAAGACCCTCGCATCGACGAGATCACGGACATCCTTCCCGGAGCCAACTGCGGGGCGTGTGGCTTCGCGGGCTGCCGGGCGTTCGCCGAGGCGGCCATCGACGGCGAGGTGGCGCCTGCCGGATGCACGGTGATGGGCGAGGGCGAGTTGGAGGACGTGGCGGCGATGCTCGGTGTCGCCGCCGGAGAGGCTTCAAAGGTCGTCGCACGCCTGCTCTGTGCCGGTGGCACGGACGTCGCCCCTCGGAAGGCCCTGTACGACGGGATCGAGAGTTGCGGCGCGGCCGTCGCGGTGAGCGGGGGCGGAAAGGCCTGCGCCTGGGGGTGTGTGGGGCTGGCGGACTGCGCCGTCTCCTGCACCTTCGATGCGATCCGCATGAACGACGTGGACCTTCCGGTCGTGGACACCGAGAAGTGCACGGCCTGCAATGACTGTGTCGAGGCGTGTCCGCTCGACCTGTTCGTGCTCATGCCGATGGACCACCGGCTCATCGTGCAGTGCAAGAACCTGCTGGACGGCGATGCGGCGACCGACGTTTGCGCGGTGGCCTGCAACGCCTGCGGACGGTGCGCGCAGGACGCGCCCGAGGTGGTGACCATGAGCGACGGCCTGGCCGTCGTGAACTATGATAGAATCGACTTGGCCGACCCGAGCGCGGCGGCTCGCTGTCCGACCGGAGCGATCCGGTGGGTGGAGGGCGCACAGCGCTTCGAGGTCGAACTGACAGCGGCAGGGAGTCTAACAGGATGATCAGGCGAAATAGAGGCGACGAGCTGGCGACCGAGGTCAAGTACCCGGGCGTCCCGATGGCAATGGACGGCAGCGCCGCGGTCGTAGAGATGGAGACCGCGGCCAGCGAGGGAGCGGGAGCCTACCCGATCACTCCGTCGACCCAGATGGGCGAGGGATGGGCCGCGGCGAAAGCAGCCGGGAAGACGAACGTCAACGGCCGCCGACTCCTGTTCTTCGAGCCCGAGGGCGAGCACGCCGCTGCCGGCGTTACGGCGGGAATGAGCATGACCGGTCTGCGAGCCACCAACTTCTCCAGCGGCCAGGGCATCGCGTACATGCACGAATCGCTGTACGCGGCCGTTGGAAAGCGCCTCACCTACGTGCTCAACGTCGCGGCCCGCGCCATGACCAAGCATGCGCTGAACGTGCACGCCGGTCATGACGACTATCATGCGGTCGACGACACCGGTTTCTTCCAGCTGTTCGCGAAGGACGTGCAGGGGATCGCCGACCTGACGGTGATCGCACACCGTATCGCGGAGCTCAGCCTGAATCCGGGTCTCGTCGCGCAGGACGGATTCCTCACCAGCCACGTGATCGAGTCGATGCGGCTCCCCGAGCGAGAGCTGATCAAGGAGTACCTGGGTGATCCGGCGGACATGATCGAGTCTCCCACGCCGGCCCAGGTTCTGACGTTCGGCGAGAAGCGCCGCCGCATTCCCGAGATGTTCGACCTCGACTATCCGGCCCTGCTGGGTTCCGTGCAGAACCAGGACGCCTACATGCAGGGCGTCGCGGCGCAGCGCCCGTTCTACTTCGACCACGTCCGGGAGCTCACGGACAGGGCGATGGCGGAGTACGGCGAGCTCACGGGCCGGCGGTACGAGCGGACCATGGGGTACCGCCTGGAAGACGCGGAGTATGTCCTCGTGGGCCAGGGCTCCATCGTCTCCAACGCGGAGGCCGTGGCGGACTACCTGCGGGCAGAACGCGGACTCAAGGTCGGCGTGATGGACGTGGTGATGTTCCGTCCGTTCCCCAGCGACCTGATCAGCGCGATGCTGAAGGGCAAGAAGGGCGTCACGGTGCTCGAGCGGTGCGATCAGCCGCTTGCCGTCGACCAGCCGCTCCTGCGAGAAATCCGCGCCGCCCTGTCCCAGGGGCAGGAGAATTTCCGGGCGAGCCGCGCCTCCAAGAACGGCTCCCGTCCTTTCCCGGGTGTGGCCGATGTCGCGCCGGAGCAGGTGCCCGACTTCTACTCGGCCGGGTTCGGCTTCGGAAGCCGCGACCTGCAGCCGATGGACCTCGTGCTCTCCGTGGAGAACATGCTTCCCGACGGAGTCCGGCGCCGGCAGTACTATCTCGGCATCGACTTAGTGCGTGAGGGCACGAACCTCCCGAAGCTCGAGATCTGGCAGGAGAAGCTGCTGGAGCACTATCCGGACCTCGCGGACCGGGCGCTCGTTCCCGAGACGAACATCAACCTGCTGCCTCCCGACGCGATCTCGCTTCGCATCCACTCGGTCGGTGGCTGGGGCGCCATCACGATGGGCAAGAACGTGGTCATGACCGCGAACGAGCTCGCCGGCCTCAACGTGAAGGCGAATCCGAAATACGGATCCGAGAAGAAGGGTCAGCCCACCACGTTTTATGGCGTGATGTCGCGCGAGCCGCTGAAGCTGAACGGCGAGCTCAAGTTCGTGAACGTGGTGCTGTCTCCCGATCCGAACGTGTTCCTCAATTCCAACCCGCTGGCCGGCATGCAGCCGGGCGGCGTGTTCGTGATCCAGAGCGACCACGATCCGGAAGCGCTGTGGGCTTCCATGCCCCCGCAGGCCAAGCAGGCGATCCAGGAGAACAACGTCAAGGTATATGCCGTTGACGCGTTCAAGATCGCCACGGAAGAAGCCACCGACCCCGACCTGCGGTACCGGATGCAGGGCACGGCCTTCATGGGCGCCTTCTTCCGCACCTCGCCGTTCATGGCCGCGGAAGGCCTGGACGAGGAGACCCTGTTCGAGGGCATGCGCAAGCAGCTGGAGAAGAAGTTCGGTCACCTCGGCGAGCGTGTCGTGGACGCCAATTTGAAGGTGATCCGACGCGGCTTCGACGAGGTTCGGGCCGTCAACGTCGAGGGCGAGCTGGTGGCGGCCGGCCAGGTCATGGCCGAGGCAGCCGTCGGACAGATCCCTACCCTGCTCGACCACCCGGACCAGGAGTGGGGCATCGGGAACCAGGGACGGTTCTGGGAGCAGGTCTGCGCTTTCTGCGCCACTACAGGTGAAGACGGCATCGCCGATCCCTTCGCCGCCATCAGCGCCATCCCGGCTTCCACCAGTGTGGTCCGGGACATGACCAATATTCGCTTCGAGGTGCCGGACTTCATTCCCGAGAAGTGCACAGGGTGCAGCCAATGCTGGGTCCAATGCCCAGACACGGCCATCCCAGGGGTGGTGAATACCACAGAGCAGATTCTGGATGCAGCGATTCGGACGGCAGTGGACGGTGGAGCCTCCCTCGACCAGTTCATGTCCATCTC
>JAMJQV010000091.1 GCA_023554435.1 Gemmatimonadota bacterium
AAGGTAGCGGCTGTCGTGCGGACCCGGTGCCGCTTCGGGGTGATACTGGACCGCGAATACCGGACGAGACACGTGCGCGAGGCCTTCTACGGTGCCGTCATTGAGGTTACGGTGGGTTACCCTCAGTTCGGGGGCCCCCTCAGCGAATCCCTCGTGCTCGGCGATCGCAAACCCGTGGTTCTGAGAGGTGATCTCTACGACGCCCGTATCCAGGTTTCGGACGGGATGATTCCCCCCCCGGTGACCGTAGGGCAGCTTGAAGGTGCGCCCGCCGAAGGCCCGGGCCACGAGTTGACAGCCGAGACAAATCCCGAACACGGGCACCTCGGCGTCGCTCAACTGCCGGACGGTCTCAGCCGCGAGCGGAACCGCCGCCGGATCTCCCGGTCCGTTCGAGACGAACACTCCGCTCGGCCGCCTGGCCAGGATGTCGGCTGATGTTGTACTCGCCGGCATCACCTCCACTCTGTAGCCCTCCGCCGCAATCAGTTGCAGGCTCCTCAGCTTGACCCCGTAGTCGAGGCATACGACGAGCCCCCTCTCCTCTCCCTGCGCGTCAACGACATAGGGCTCGCGTGTGGATACGACGCTGGCCAGGTCCAGGCCCTCCATGCACGGATGCCCGGCCAACCATTCCGTGGCCTCTTCGACCGAGAGAGTGGACGGCGCGATCAGGGAGCGCATGGCCCCGCGCTCTCTGACGTGCCGGGTGATCGCCCTCGTGTCCGCCCCGACGAGAACCGAGATGCCGTGCTCGACCAGGTAGGAATCCAACGGCCCCGTGGCACGCCAGCCGCTCGACACCCTCGACAGCTCACGGACCACGAATCCGGAAACCCAGGGCTTGCTCGCCTGCTCGTCGAGCGGAGTGATTCCGTAGTTGCCGACCATCGGCGACGTCATAACGACGACCTGGCCGGCGAACGACGGATCCGTGAGGACCTCCTGATACCCGGTAAGGTTGGTGGTGAAGACCGCCTCACCGGCAGCCGCAACCTTTGCGCCGGCAAGGCTGCCCCGCCATAGCGCTCCATCCTCGAGGAGGAGATAGCCGTCAAGATCTTGCGTGAGAGTCACCGCGGACATCCAATTGAGGTTCAGGGAACACAAACCCACATCACGGAACATCATGAACTCCGAACTCGTGTATATCTACGCCGACGAATCGTGCCTCGGCAACCAGCGGCAGGACGTGCCCCGGCCCGGCGCGGCAGCCGGCTTGCTCGAGCGGTTCGATGAGCGCAAGGGGTGGTACCGCAGAGATTTCGCCGTCTTCGACCCGGACACGACCAACAACCGTATGGCGTTGACGTCCGGGATTCTCGGGCTTACGGCACTACGAAAGCCCTGCGATGTCGTGTTCACGTCTGATAGCCAGTACCTGGTTCGCGGCATGAAGGAGTGGGTGCACGGGTGGGCCCGAAGAGGCTGGCGGCGTAAGGGCGGAGTTATTGAGAACCTGGAGTTGTGGCGGCGACTGGTGGCCGCCTCGGCGAGGCACCGGGTGGAATGGCGGTGGGTGCGCGGTCACGCGGATCACCCCAAGAACGAATACGCGAACTACCTGGCCATCGCCACGGCCAGATCGGGCAGGGACCATAGAGGCCTGGTGGAATCCGGGTTCGACGAGTGGATTTCTCTGCAGATGGACCGCGGCCTGTTCCTGGACTACCTCGACCTGCCGCCCGATGCCGCTTTCAAACCGGACCCCGCCGTGACGGCGGGGTCCTAATGCGTCCGCCTCTACTCGCCTTCCGGCTCGTCTCCACCACCGGACTCGCCATCCGGCGGTGTCTGCACCGGAACCGGGTTGGCTGGTGCACCCTGGCCCTCGGTCTCCAGCACCGAGGCCGGCGGAGCCGCCGGCTGACCGAACTCCTCCCGGAGGATAGACTCGGGAGGTGCCGACTGTCTGGCTGAAGCGACCGCGAGCAGCAACGCCAGAACCAGGTACGCACCGCCCCCTATCCAGGTGGCGCGGGTCAGGAAATTGGCCGCCTGGCGACCGCCCATGAACGAATCGGTCGAGGACGACGCCCCACCGAACTCGGCCGCAAGCCCCCCGCCTTTGCCCGACTGCAACAGTATGATCAAGATCAGCAACAGCGCGATGACGCTGATCACCGCGACCAGTAAGTTAAACATTCCACCTCTTCCGCGTGTGACAAAAAAGGTGCGGGCCATCGAACAGGGCCCGCACCGCGTGCGAAATTAGGGATATCGGGGAAACGAGTCAACGTCCACCCCTACCGTCCTTCAGACTCCACCGGCGCAAATCGCCGCAAAGCTCTCGGGGTCCAGGCTCGCTCCCCCGACGAGGACACCGTCAACTCCCGGAGCCGCCAGCAGAGCGTCGATGTTGCCCGGCTTGACGCTTCCACCGTACAGGATCACGGCGTCCGTCCGTCCCCCGCAGCGACGGATCTCCTGTCGCACGACCGCGTGTGCCTGCGCGGCGTCGTCCGGCGACGCCGTACGGCCGGTGCCGATCGCCCACACGGGCTCGTACGCATACGTCAATGATGGAAGGCGATCAGCAGCCAGACTGCTCAGCACGGCCTCGATCTGGCGGGACAGCACCACCTCCAACTCGCCGGCCTCCCGCTCCTCGAGCGTCTCACCGACACACAGTACGGGTCGGAGACCTTCATCGATGATCCTCGCGACCTTGGCAGCCACCGCGACATCGTCGTCACCGAATTCCCGGCGACGCTCGGAGTGACCCGCCAACGCCCAGCGGGCGCCGGCCTGCTTTGCCATCGGAGCCGAGACGGCACCCGTGTGCGCACCCGCGGTCTCCTGGTGCACGTCCTGCACACCCAGTTCCAGATCGGGACGCGAGCGCGAAGAAGCGAGAAACGCACCAACACTCAGGTACGGCGGGAAGAAGACCACCCGCGCGCCCTGACGCACTTCGTGAAGATCTGCGAAGCGCTGCACGAAAGACGCGGTTTCTTCCGGTCCCAGGTGCATCTTCCAATTGGCCGCGAACATCGGTCTCACATCGTCTTGCATGATTCCTCAGGCCGGATCCAGGGCTTCGATTCCGGGCAACGACCCCTGCGCCAGGAACTCCAGCGAGGCGCCGCCACCAGTGGACACATGGGATACCGCGTCGGACAGACCGGCTTGCCTGATCGCCGCCGCCGAGTCCCCACCGCCGATGACGGTGAAGGCACCTGCGGCCGTGCACTCGGCCGTGGCACGGGCGACCGACGCCGTGCCCGCGTCGAAGCCGGGCTTCTCGAACAGTCCCATGGGACCATTCCAGAACACCGTCTTCGCACCTCGCACGATCGCGGAAAAGGCCTCGCGACTCTCCGGTCCGATGTCCAGTGCAGCGAGATCTTGTGGAACAGAGTCAGCGGCTACGACGACGGCCCCTGCTGAGTCGGGCGCACCCGGATCGGCTACCACCAGATCGGTTGGAAGGACCAGCGTGTCGCCTCCCATGGCCAGGAAACGGCCCGCGAGGGCCACGGCATCCCGTTCGACCAGCGATTGCCCGGTGCTGGCGCCCATGGCGGAGAGAAAGGTGTTGGCCATCGCTCCTCCGATCAGGATTCGATCCGCTGTGCCGAGGAACGTCTCGAGCAAGCCGATCTTGTCCCCGATCTTCGCCCCACCCAGGATCACGACGAAAGGTCTCTTGCCACCGCTCCGCAATCCGCCGAGGGCCTCGAGCTCCCGCTGGACCAGAAAGCCGGCAACGGCCGGGCGTACATGGTCGGCCACCCCCACGACGGACGCGTGAGCCCGGTGCGTGCTGCCAAACGCATCGTTGATGAACACATCGCCGAGCCGGGCGAATCGCTCGGCAACGGCCGGGTCGTTGGTCGTCTCGCCGGGCAGGAATCGCGTGTTCTCCAGGAGTAGCACCTGTCCCGGTTGAAGCTCCGTGCTCGCCCGGACGGCGTCGTCCGTGTCGGTGGACGGCACGAACCGCACGGGAGCCCCCAGCTCCTCCGCCAGCACGGGTGCCACGGGAGCGAGCGACATCGACGGTACGACCTCTCCCTTGGGACGCCCGAGATGGGAGAGCAGAACGGGTCTTCCGCCGTTCTTCATGACGTACCGCAGAGTCGGCAGCGTCGCGCGGACTCGAGTAAGGTCCGACACCGATCCATCGGCCGCGAGCGGCACGTTATAGTCGACTCGTATCAGGACGCGGCGCCCATCCAGGTCGGAGGGCGCCAGGTCGGCCACGCTCTTTCGTAACACCTCGGCCTCCCCCGTCAGAGGCTCTGCCCGATGGTCCGGGCGAGGTCCACACACCGCGTGGAGTATCCCCACTCGTTGTCATACCACGAGATCACCTTGAGCATGCGGTCGCCGATGACCGACGTGGAGAGGCCGTCGATGATCGAACTGTGGGGGTTGCCGACGTAGTCGATCGACACGAGGGGAGCGTCTTCGTATCCGAGAATACCCTTGAGCGGGCCGTTCTCCGCGGCGCTTTGGAAAGCGTCGTTGACCTCCGCCACGGTGGTGTCCCGCCCCACGTTCGCAACGAGATCGACGATGGACACGTTCGGCGTCGGCACACGCATCGCCATCCCATCGATCTTGCCATCGACCGCGGGGATCACGAGACCGGTCGCCTTTGCGGCGCCCGTTGTGGTCGGGATGATGGACACGGCCGCTGCTCTAGCTCGACGAAGGTCCTTGTGAGGAAGGTCGAGGATCCTCTGATCGTTCGTATAGCTGTGCACTGTCGTCATCAGGCCGCTCTCGAAACCGAACTCGTCGACCAGGACCTTGACCGCCGGCGCCACACAGTTCGTCGTGCAACTGGCGTTGGAGATGATGTCGTGCGTCGCGGGGTCATAGTCTTCGCCATTCACGCCCAGCACGAGAGTGACATCCGGGTCGGGCGCAGGAGCCGTGATCACCACCTTGCGGGCGCCGGCCTCGAGATGCTTCGCCGCATCCACACGCTTTCGGAACAGCCCGGTCGCCTCGAACACGACCTCGGCGCCGAGGTCCGCCCACGGCAACTCCGCCGGGTTCCGAACGGAGAGCACGTCAAACCGCTCACCGTCGATCACCAGGGCGTTGCCGTCGACCTCGACCTGCCCGTCGTAGACGCCGTGAACCGAGTCGTACTTGAACAGATGCGCCAGCGTTGCAGCATCCGTCAGATCGTTGATGGCCACCAGATCCAGCTCGCCCATACCCTGTTGCAGGGCCGAGCGGAGGATATTGCGACCAATCCGTCCGAATCCATTGATCCCGATCTTGACAGACATATGAGTGACTCCCGTCTGAGGGTTTCAGGTTGAAGAAACCATAGCTTGCACGTGAGAAGTGTCGCGCACAAGCCCTGTCGTGCGCGGGCGATCAGCCCGGCTCTGCCAGAGGGTCGGTACGCGCGAAACTGACGATGCCCAGGCACTCGGCGCCCGCCGCGCTCAGGGCTTCGGCACAAGCCACCGCCGTTGCCCCGGTCGTGATCACATCGTCTACGATGAGCAGATGGGAATGAGGATCCACGGCGGGCAGTGAGGTCGGGTTGAGCGAGTACGCGTGCTCGGCAACTCTCTTTCGCTCCCGACGACCGAGTCGGGCCAGCGAGGGGCCGCCTCGCTCCCTGCGCAGCAGAGGCTCTACCGGCCAGTTCGTGCGACGCGACAACGCCCGCGCCAGCAGGTCCGCCTGGTTGAAACCTCGCTCCCGTCGCCGAGCCCGGGCGAGGGGGACCGGAACGAGGATGGGACCCCTCCCCGCCGCCAGACGCAGCGCCGCCGGAAGCATGCGATCTCCCATGAAGTCCGCCAGCCCCGTCCAGGCCCGGTACTTGAAGCCTCGCACCAGATCCGCGGCGGCTCCGACGTGAAGACAGGCCGACGCGGCCCTCCGAAGTGAGGGTGCCCACGAGTGACAGTCCGCGCACTCCCCGGGAGCCGGCCCCGGTATCACCCGGGTGAGCCCGCAGCGAGGGCATAGCGGAGGCGGAACGGGGACGACTCGGGAGGTGCACAATCCGCACAACGGGGAGCCCCTCGCCGGAACTGCCGCCCGGCAGATGGCGCAGCCACAAGGGATCAGTGCATCGATGAGGTCCAGGACAGACCCGGCAATCCCGGACGAACGGACCCGCACGACCGAGCCCGCCAGCCTCAGCCCGAGCCGAGGCGAAAGCTGTCGATTGCCGCCTGCCGCATCTCCCGGGTCACACTCCGCCTGTCGGGCAGCAGGCCGAGCCACCGTTCGAGGCTCAGAACGGCCTGGTTCACGAGCATCGAGAGGCCATCGATCGCCGGGATGCCGCGGGCGACGGCGTGGCGTGTCCATTCCGTGCCCCCCGGCCCGTACACGAGGTCAAAGGCGCAGCCAAATCGGTCCGACTGCAGCGCAAGCGGCAGCGGGTCTCCCTGCGCGAGGCCCAGGCTGGTGGCATTCACGACAACGTCCCACACGCCCGACGAGACATCGAGTGGCGATGCGACGCTCGCGACCCGCTCGATGCCAAGGTGCGAAACGAGGGCCTCGGCTCGACTGACCGTCCGGTTGCACACGACCAGCTGCCCGACTCCGGCCTCTGAACATGCGAGCGCCACGGCCCGGGCTGCTCCGCCCGCACCCAGAATGAGAACCGAGGCCCCCTCGAGCCTCAACTCGGTCAGGTCGGTCGTGGCGGCAAGGAAGCCCTCCACGTCGGTATTGTCTCCAACGAGCCGTCCCGCAGAGTCGAGCCAGAAGCAATTACACGCTCCGGTCCGATCCACGGTACCCGAAGAGACCTGGAGGTGACTCGCGGCCAGGCCTTTGTGCGGCACCGTGACGCTACCGCCACCCGAGGCGCCCAGCTCGATCATCCAGCGGCGGAGCGCCATGGAATCGTCCCTCGGGACACGGTGCGCCTGATAGACTGCCGGGATCTGCAGGTAGGCGAACGCTGCCCTGTACAGCCGGGGCGAGAGCGAGTGTGTCACGGGGTCGCCCAGCAACCCGTACCGGCCCATATCGCTCATTCGAACTCGGCCAACCGGTCGAGGACATGTTCGACGCATTCACCCAGAAGGCGAGCCACCTCCTCGTACTCCTCCTCGCCTCCCCCGAACGGATCGGAGACCGGGTCGCCGTGCCGGTCGTGATCAGCCGGAAGGAGGTCGGTAAGGAGCGCTACGTTGAGTTCACGTCCCAGCTCCGTGCGTAGCGCCCCGAGTTGGCCGGGGGTCATAGTCAGTACCAGGTCAGCGTCCGCGAGCGCCGCCAGTTCCAGCCTCCGCGATCGGTGTTCCGTCAGGTCCGCGCCCCGGCGCGCTGCCGCGTCCACGGACAGGGGGGACGCAGGCGTTCCGTCGGTCGCGTAGATCCCCGCCGAAGACACGTTGACGTCGATGTTTCTGCGCTCGGCCTCGACTCGTGTGAGGGCCTCCGCGAGCGGACTGCGGCACGTGTTGCCGGTACACACGAACAGGACGGTTCTCACGAACCGGCACCCTTCAGGCATCTCTGAATCGCGTCAGCCGGTACGGCTCCCTCTCGCAAGACCTCCGGGACCTTCCCTAGAAACGACACCAGGGTCGAGGGCGGCGGACCGGGAAGAGTTTCGGCATCGAGGAAGAGCACGGGCGCCTCCACATCCGGCATCCGGTCCAGGCACTCGCGGGATTGCCGGGAAGTAACCGCCGCCGACTCGCCGGCGAGATTCAGACTCGTTGAGCCGATAGGCGCACCCCAGGCCTTCAGAACCGTGCGGATCACCGGGTGGCCCTCGACCCTCACAGCGGTCCCCCGCCCGGTGCCATCCTCCAGCACGAGAGTCAGGGAGCCCGGCCAGAAACCGAGGGCGAGCCGCCTTGCCTCCACGGGCCACAGGAGTTCAGGAAAGGCAGCCTCGAGCGTCTCCATGTCCGCGGCGATGCGGATGAGCGGCGCGGCATCGAGGCTCCTGCCTTTCAGCCTGGCGACCTGGAGATCCACCTCCGGCAGGGCCGCGCCTCCGATTCCATACACGGTGTCCGTGGGATGAGCGAGAACTCCCCCGTCCTCCAACACATCGACGGCCCATTGCACGGCCCGCTCCATGCTCGCGGTCTCCGGTGAGACCGCGACCGACTCATAGCGGGTCACCGGTGTCGCCTCCGGATCGAGGAATGGCCACTCTGCCCGAGGCCACCAGCCACTCGGCCAGGGCCAAATCGGCCCGAGTCGTGATCTTCAGATTCCAGGGATCTCCTTCAACCGCCGCGACAGGGTGCCCCTGCGCTTCACACAGGGCCACGTCGTCCGGCGCGTCTCTGCCCTTCTCTGCCGCCTGCGTGTGAAGGTCGCGAATCAGTCCAGCCTCGAAGGCCTGCGGGGTCTGGGCGCGCCCGAGCCGCGACCGATCTGGTGTGTCCACGACCCGCCCGCTCTCCACTCGTTTGATCGTGTCAGAAACTGGAACCACCGGTAGCGCCGCACCGACCTGGGAGGCTGCGGTGAGAACTCGATCGGTCACCCCGCTCGTCAGGAATGGGCGTGCCGCATCGTGGATCAGAATCAAGGCGGCACGAGAATCAACCGAAAGGACACCCGCGCCGGCGCTCGCACGGCGGGACTCCCCTCCCTTGCAGCACCGCACGGACTCCCCCTTCAGCCACGGCGGCGGTTCCGCGGCCGCCGCAGCCGGGAGCACGACCACGATCTCACCAATAGCCGGATGCGCCTCGAAGCTCCGGATGCTCCACAGGAGTAGAGGGATCCCACCGAGTG
>JAMJQV010000092.1 GCA_023554435.1 Gemmatimonadota bacterium
CGGGCATCGATGTGCTGGACGTTGGATGCGGCCAGGGCAGGGCCCTGCTCGAGATGGCCGCTCGCTACCCGAGCAGTCGGTTCACAGGCTACGATCTTTCTCGGGAGGGCATCGGACGTGCGCGTCAGGCCGCGAGAGACAGGGGCGTAGCGAACCTCGGCTTCGAGGTCCGGGACCTCGAGCTCATGCGAGTCGATTCAGCATACGATCTGGTCACCGGCTTCGATATCGTTCACGATCAACGGAGACCCGATATCGTGCTCCGCAACATCCGAAGGGCTATACGGCCGGGCGGATTGTTCCTCATGCAGGACATAGCGGCTTCCAGCCACGTGGAGCAGAACATCGACCATCCGATCGGTCCCTTCCTGTACACGATCTCGCTGTGTCATTGCATGCCGGTCTCGCTGGCCCGGGAGGGAATGGGCCTGGGGGCGTGCTGGGGTCGGGAACTGGCCCTGCAGATGCTGACCGAAGCGGGATTCACACATGTCGAACTCAGGGATCTGCCACACGACATCCAGAACCACTTCTACCTGGCAATGCCCTGAGTCGAGGTGCTGCGCCAGGCAGGCGATGTCGGGTGGTCACTTGCCGCAGCGACCGCCACCTCCCCAAAGTGAACCTGGACCCGGCGAGATCGGAGGAGGTTCGCTATGAGAACTGCGTCAATTGCGGCGCTCGCCACCGTGGCGGTGCTGTCCCTGGCGAAGGGAGTGGCCGCGCACCCACCTGTCAGTGTCGTGATGGACAGTCGCGGCTTCGTGTACTACTCCGACCTCCAGAACGTGTGGAAGATCTCGCCGACCGGTAACCGGACACTCGCCGTCATCGGGGTTCATACACACCAGCTTTACCTGGACGCCGAAAACCGGTTGTACGGTGAGGACGCCACGAACGACGATGCCACCGGCAAGCCGTACCACAGGGTGTGGAGACTGGATCCCGACGGAACTCTAACGGATGTGATACCACGAAGGGCCGGGTACCTCTGGGACTACGGTGACTTCGGGTTCGTCCGCGACCGAATGGGAGTTGCCTACATCCTGCAGCATGCGGGTGGGCCGGCCCTCGTGAGAGTGGGCGCGACTGGAAAAGTGACGCGCACGACCCTCCCTCGCCCGGAGCCAGGCTTCGCCCTCCCGACACCGGACGGAAAGGTCGTCATCACGGCAGGCCGAGACCTTCTGCGCGCCGACACGCGCCGGGATGCGGCGGTCGTCTGGAAGCCCGACCTGTCACGCCTCACGCCCCGGGCGGTAGAGGTCGCGGACCGACACTCCCTGCTTGGCTTGTGGATCGATCGCGAAGAACGGATCTACGTGGCCTCCTTTGCCGGTGCGGCCGTCATCCGGATCGACCCCGATGGGACCGAGTCGGTCGTGGCGCATTCCCCGGAGGGATGGGCGCCGTCGGGAGGTATGGCCGGTCCGGACGGAAGCATGTGGCTCCTCGAAGTCTCGCTGGACAACCAGGTCCGGGTGCGCCGTGTGATGGCGGACGGAACGGAGCGGGTGTACTGAGGGGGAACTGGACACCCGGACTGGCAGTTCTGGTTCTGCTGGCCACGGCGCCGCACGCCGTCGGGCAGACGACCGTGGTCCAGTGCCGGGCGGAAGCGGCCGCCGTGCGCTTCGATCACGTGGTGATCGCGGTGACGGATCTCGGGTCTGCCAGTTCCACCTTCCGAGATACTCTCGGTTTCTCCCTGAAGCCGGGACGGGTCCACGAGAACGGTTTGAGGAACGTCCATATCCGCTTCGGCAACGGCTCGGCGCTCGAACTCATCAGTCCGGGCCCCGGAGAGGCGGACGAGCTCTCCGAGTGGTATCGGCGTTTCCTCGGGAAGGGGGACGGCGGAGCGTTCGTGGCGCTCAGCGCCGGGCCTTTCGACACCGTCCTGGGCCGCCTCGGAGCGCTGGCGGCCCAGGCCGTGGTGTTCGAGGGACGTGCCTTCGATTGGGTATCGTTTCCCGAGGGTCATCCATTGCACGCGTTCTTCTTCGTTGATGTCCGCGCCCGTTCGCCGGATGAGCCCGGCCAGCTGCGGCACGGGAACGGAGCCCGGGGTCTGGCCGAGGTGTGGATTGAGACGCCGAATTCGGAGGAGCTCTCAGAAATGCTGGCCCGGTTCGATTCCCCGTCGTGCGGTCGTGTCGACGGCCCCGATGGTCTCACGGGGTGGGGACACGGTCTGTCGGACGGCATGCTCGTGGCCAGTCGGCCGGATCGCTCCGCCGCCGGGGGGAACCGGGTGCGTGCCGTGGTGCTCGACGGCGATCGCAGCCTGCCGCCGGTCCGGGCTGCCGGAGTGTGGCTGCTGTGGAGGGGGACGCTACCGTGACGCATTCACGAGGGCCCGAGCGACTGGATCTTCGCACCACGACGATGAGTTCGGCGGCGCCGAGCCCGTTCGAGTTCGCGGGGACGGTGTACTCCCACGGCTGGGCCGTCCTTCACCCCAACCGTTGGGATGGCGGCCGCCGGGCCCTGATCCGGACGGAGCGGTTTGGTGCTGGCCGGGTCGTGCATCTCGAGGTCACCGGCACGGGGAGAGCGGATCGCCAGCGCGTTCGAATCGATGTGAGACACGAGGGCGAGTTGGGTCCATCGGAGCGGAAGGCCGTGACTCGTTCGATCAGGCGGATGCTTCGTTTGGACGAGGACCTTCGGCCGTTTCACGCCCAGTGCCGAAAGGCGGGGGGGCGGTGGGAGGCCGCCAGCCATGGACTGGGGCGCCTGCTGTGCTCGCCGTCGGTCTTCGAGGACGCAGTGAAGACGATCTGCACTACGAACGTGCAGTGGGGCGGGACCAGGGCCATGGTGCGGGGTCTGACCCGCAATTTGGGTGAACCCGGTCCCCTGAGCGGTGACAACTCGGAGGGGTTCCCGAACTCGTTCCCCACGCCCGAGGCCGTCGCGGCCGCGGACGGGCGGACGCTGGAGGGCGCCCGTCTCGGCTACCGTGGGCCGTACGTTCGTGAACTGGCCGAGCGAGTCACGGCGGGGGACCTGGACCTCGAGGAGCTGCGAACGAGGGACGCGAGCACAGAGGAAATCCGGCGCGAGTTGCTCGCCATCAAGGGCGTCGGTCCCTATGCCGCAGCGACGTTGCTCATGCTTCTCGGTCGCTACGACCACCTCGCAGTCGATTCCGTGTTCCGCACCTTCGTGTCCGGGCGCTACTTCGAGGGACGTGTACCGGCGGACGGTGACGCGAGGGAGATCTACGCGGACTGGGGGCGCTGGAAGTACCTTGGCTACTGGTTCGACCTGTGGCAGGGTCTGGACGAGGAACTGTAACCCATGGGAGACGAGAGAATGGGGCGGATACTCACGGCAGTTGGACTCGTAGCGGTTACGCTGCTTTCGGCTTCCTGTTCGCGCAAGGCGACCGTCGAGAGCGGCCCCGCGGTGAGCACGCCCGAGACGACGGCGCGCGGAACCGTGCGGCGCCTCGGAAGTGAAGCGGCAGTGCGAACCGTAATCCAGGGCGAGGAGTCCATGGTGGTGGTGGGCGACTACGAGTCGGAAATTGCGAGAGCGGCCGGGGCCGAAGTGTGGGTCTCGGGTACACCGGTCAGCTCCGACTACGGCCCCGCGATCCGGGTGTCGGAGTACCGGATTCTATCGGTCGATGGGGACGTGCCGCTGGTCGGCATCCTGGCCGAGGACGCCTCGGGGTTCTTCATCACGAAGGACGACGGTTCGACGGTGCGATTGGACGTGAACGAGCGACTGGCCGGCCAGCTGGGGGCCAAGATCTGGGTCGTACTGGGCGCGGATCGGGTCACCGTGAGCCGGTACGGAATCCTCCGCGACTGAACCCGGCCTGGGCGACTCCGTCTGCCCTATCCGAGATGGATGTACCGGCCGGCTTCTGACGGAAGCGGCAGTTCCAGATCCGCAGGGGAGCGTCGACGATTCTCCTGGACGGGTGATCGTACTAAAATCGTCATATCCCGTGCCAGGGGGACCGGGTTGACCTGTTTGATTGGAGCGTCACCAGTGTACGTAAGACGAGCGGAGGACATGCCCATCGAGTCGGTTGCCGCCGGCTCGGGAACGGAACGGCAGGTTCTGATCGGGGAGGACACGGGCCCCAACTTCCAGATGCGGCGTTTCATCATGCAGCCGGGAGGCGGGATGCCACGCCACACCAATACCGTGGAGCACGAGCAGTACGTGCTGCAAGGCCGGGCCAGCATCGGCATTGGAGAGGATACGTTCGAGGTGTCCGCCGGAGACGTCGTCTACATCCCGGCTGGCGTACCTCACTGGTACCGGGCCGCGGATTCGGGGCCCTTCGAGTTCCTGTGCATGGTGCCCAACCTCCCGGATCGAATCGAGCTGGCGCCCGAGGATCGGTAGGCGCGGTCGGGTCCGCCGTGCGTCCCCGGGTGCGCTGGTCAAGTGATCGGGCACCCTCTACCTTCTTTCCCTCGATATCGCGGTTCGGCCTCCGATGGAAGAGGCCGGACCGGTACAAGTCACTCGAATCATCGACGGGTATGCGATGAGCGACTCCAAGTTGAGGGTTTCCCTCCCTGACGGATCCGTGAAGGACCTTCCCGCCGGTTCGTCGTCAGCCGATCTTGCCGCCTCGATCGGGCCGGGCCTGGCCCGCGCCGCGGTGGCAGCCAGGGTGGATGGCGAACTGTGGGACCTGAACCGGCCACTCCCGGACGAAGCGACCGTGGCGATCGTGACGCGAGGCGACGACGATGCCGACGCTCTCTACGCGCTCCGTCATTCCACGGCTCATGTTCTGGCCACGGCCGTGCGAGATCTGTATCCGGGCGCGGGAATCGGGTTCGGTCCCCCGATCGAAAACGGGTTCTACTACGATTTCGACGTGCCGGAGCCCTTTACGCCCGAGGACCTCGAGCGGATCGAGGCCCGCATGGCCGACGTGGTCAAGGAGGGGTACGCGTTCGAGCGACGCGAGGTCGACGTGAAGGAAGCGGAAGACCTGTTCGCGGATGATCCGTTGAAGCTGGAGCGCCTGGCGGAGATCCCCGAAGGGGAGACGATCTCCACGTATACGGACGGCCCGTTCACGGACCTGTGCCGCGGTCCGCACGTCGCTTCGACGGGCGAAATCAAGCACTTCAAGCTCCTATCCGGCGCGGGTGCCTACTGGAGGGGTGACGAGACCCGCCAGATGCTGCAGCGCATCTACGGCACGGCGTTCTACGACAAGAAGGCTCTCGCCGCGTATCTGACGCAGATCGAGGAGGCCAAGAAGCGCGACCATCGCAAGATCGGGCAGGATCTGGACCTGTTCAGTTTCCACGAGGAGTTCGGTCCTGGCCTGGTGGCGTGGCATCCGAAGGGCGCGCGAATCCAGATGAAGCTCAGGCGGTGGATCGAAGATCTCCTCTTGAAGCAGGACTACGAGTTCGTTTACACGCCCCACGTCGCCAGTGAGGCGCTGTTCCGCAGGTCCGGCCATCTTCCAGCCTACGCCGAGAACATGTATCCGAGCATGCAGGAGGAAGGGGAGGGTGACGCGTTTCGGGTGAAGCCCATGAACTGTCCGGGTCACACCATGATCTACGCCGCCCGTCAGCGAAGCTACCGGGACCTGCCCCTGCGCCTGTCTGAGATCGCGAACGTCTACCGCTACGAGCGATCGGGTACGCTGCATGGATTGCTGCGTGTACGGATGCTCACCATGGACGACGGTCACCTCTTCTGCACGCCGGACCAGGTCGAAGACGAGATCTTCACCTGCATCGATCTGATCGACGAGGTGATGGGGACTCTGGGACTCGAGTATCGGCTGGACTTCTCGACTCGACCGCAGAAGCGGATCGGTGCGGACGAAGTGTGGGACCGGGCAGAAGCGGATCTCAGGCAGGCCCTCGACCGGGTCGGTCGGCCGTATGGCGTGGATGAGGGCGGGGGAGCGTTTTACGGCCCCAAGATCGACATCAAGTTCAAGGATGCGATCGGCCGCGAGTGGCAGGGTGCGACGATCCAGCTCGACTTCAACCTGCCCGAGCGATTCGAACTCGAGTACATCGGACCGGACAACAAGCCGCACCGGCCCGTGATGATTCACCGCGCCATCTTTGGGACACTGGAGCGGTTCACGGGCTTCCTGATCGAGCACTTCGCGGGCGCCTTCCCGGTGTGGCTAGCCCCGGAGCAGGTGCGCGTGCTGCCGATCACGGATGACCAGGCCGAGGGGGCGGCCGAAATCGTCGGAAGGCTGCGGGAGGCTGGCCTGTCGGCGGAACTCGACATTCGCTCGGATACGCTGAACTACAGAATCCGGGATGGAGAGCTGAACCGAATCCCGTATCTGCTGGTAGTCGGAGGGCGAGAGTTGGAAGCGGGCACGGTGGCCGTGAGGGCTCGGAGTGCCGAGAAGAAGCAGGTCGTGATGCCGGTGCAGGAGTTCGTGGACCGGATAGTCGATGAAGTCCACACGAGGGCCCTCGTGCCATGAAGCGGCCTCGCCGGTGACGAGAGGCCTCGACCCGGCGTCGCCCCGCACGTGGACCCGCCGCGCCTTTGCCGGCACGGCCGTGTGTGGAGCTCTCGGGGCCCGGTTCAGGATGCTGCCGGGTCAGGCACCCGCATCAGAGTGGCTGGCGGTCGTTCTCGGCTCGATCCAGGACGGGGGACTGCCGCAGGCCGGCTGCTACACGGAGCGATGTGACAGGGCCCGGCTGGATTCCCACTACGTGGCTTCACTGGGCATCGTGGATCCTGCATCGGGGAGCGCGTTCCTGGTGGACGCCACACCGGACCTGATCCGGCAGATGGACCTGTTCCCCGGTGCCGCGTTCCGAGCCCGGGCTTCCGCGCGCCAGCCGTTCGATGGAATTCTCCTCACCCACGCTCATATCGGCCACTACCTGGGCCTGGCCTTGCTGGGTCGCGAGGGTCTCGGGATGGAACCGACGCCCTGCTACTGCAGCTCGCGCATGGCCCGATTCCTCACGGCGAACGGTCCGTGGAGCCTCATGGTCGATGAGGGACGTCTGGATCTGCGGGTGCTGGAACCGGAGCGCCCGACGCGCCTGGCCGACGACCTGAGCGTGACCGCCCTCGAGGTGCCGCATCGGGACGAGTACAGCGACACCCTGGGTTTCGTGTTCCAGGGGCCTCGCCATTCCCTCCTGTACCTGCCGGACATCGATCGCTGGGACCAGTGGGACAGACGGATCGAGGACGTTGTCGCTGAGGTCGACATCGCCTTCCTGGATTCTACCTTCTACTCGGCGGCCGAACTGCCGGGGAGGGATCAGACTGAGGTTCCGCACCCGCTCATCATCGACACGATGGAGCGCCTGGAACCGCTTGCCAGGTCCGATCGATCGATCGTGCTCACCCATCTCAACAGTTCGAATCCCGTGCTCGATCTCGACGGCCCCGAACGGGCTGCAGTTCTGGCCGCGGGGTTCGAGGTCGCGAGAGCCGGACAGATCCACGCCCTGTGAGCGCCGACCTGCTGAACACGGCACTCACGCGCGACGCGGGTATCGACGTTCCGCTCATCGGCGGCGCGATGTATCCGTGCGGCAATCCCGAACTCGTGGCCGCAGTGTCCGCGGCGGGCGGCATCGGGATCGTTCAGCCGGTGTCGCTGACCTATGTCCACGGATACGAGTTCAGAGACGGTCTGCGATACATCCGCGACCTGACGTCCCGTCCGATCGGATTCAATGCGCTCATCGAGAAATCGTCCAGGCGTTACCGGGATCGCATGGCCATGTGGGTGGACACGGCCCTCGCGGAGGGAATCCGCTTCTTCGTGACGTCTCTCGGCAATCCGGCCTGGGTCGTGGAGCGAGCCGCTCAGGTTGGTGGGGTCGTGTACCATGATGTCACCGAGAGAAAGTGGGCCCAGAAGGCCGTGGACGGGGGCGTACATGGACTGATCGCCGTCAACGACCGGGCCGGCGGTCACGCCGGTCCGCACTCTGCCGAGAGCCTGTTGGACCAGGTGGGAGACCTGGGTCTGCCCGTGGTGTGCGCCGGAGGGGTTGGAGGAGAGAGGGACTTCGTCGCGGCACTGCACCTCGGGTATTCCGGCGTTCAAATGGGAACCCGGTTCATCGCCACGGTCGAATGCTCCGCCAGTGAGGCGTACAAGCAGGCCATCATTTCGGCCGGCGAAGACGACGTAGTCCTGAGCGATAAGGTGACGGGCGTTCCACTCGCGGTCCTGAGGACGCCCTACGTGGATGCGATGGGGACCCGCCTGGGGCCGGTGGCGAGGCGCTTGCTCAAGGGTCGTCACACCAAGCACTGGGTGCGCTCGTTTTATGCACTGAAGTCGGGCGTCCGTTTGGCGCGCGCGAACCGCGACGAGACCGGGCGCCAACAGTTCTGGCAGGCGGGGAAGAGCGTGGCCGGGGTCGCCTCGATCGAAGAGGCGGGTGAAATCGTCCGTCGATTCGTGACGGCGGCCAGTCGCTGACCCCAGCTCGCTAGCCCAGCAGCTCGCCCCTCAGCACGGTGACCGCCTTTCCCGCCAGCAGCACCCGGTCCGAGCGGACCCGCACGCCTACGGTGCCGCCTCGGTCCGATACCTGGCGTCCAAGGAGATCGTCGGTTCCCAGGCGACCAGCCCACCACGGTCCAAGGCAGCAATGCGCTGAGCCCGTCACCGGGTCTTCGTCGACGCCGACCGCGGGCGCAAAGAAGCGCGAAACGAAGTCCACGCCGCTGGCCACCAGCTCGTTTCCCGCCCGCGCGGTCACCATCACCCCTCTCACCGCAACGGAACCGAGACGCTGGAAGTCCGGACGGAGCGACCGAACCGTGGCCTCGTCGGCGACTTCGATCAGGATGTCGAATCGGTTCCGGGCCACGGCCACCGGAGTGACGCCGCCCAGGGAGTCGAGGAGCCCCGGGGGAGGCTCACAGGGCTGGGCGTACTCCGCCGGGAAGTCCATTTCGATTCCATCACCGCGCCGGGTTGCGGCGAGCCGGCCGCTCAGGGTGTCGAAGAGAGCCGATTCCACCTTGTCGAGGACGCCTTCCTCCCACAGGGCGTGGGCGCTGGCCAGGGTGGCGTGCCCGCACAGTTCGACCTCCACCTCCGGAGTGAACCAGCGGAGCGAGAACGCATTCTGTCTCGGATACAGAAACGCGGTCTCCGAGAGGTTCATCTCACTCGCAACGTTCTGCATCCATTCGGGCTCGGCCGGACCCCCGAGCAGGCACACCGCCGCGGGGTTGCCCGAGAATGGCTCGTCGGTAAACGCGTCAATCTGGAGTAATCTCATCCTCGTGCGTCCTTTCCACTGGCCCTGTCGGGAAACAGCGATGCCAGACCCTCCCGGCTCGCGACGCACACGCCTCTCTCGGTGATCAGGCCCGTGACCAGCCGCGCGGGCGTTACGTCAAATCCGAAGTTGGCGACACGGCATCCCGCAGGCGTGATCCGTACCGACGTCATCCGTCCGTCGGGCGCCAATCCTCGCACCTCCGACACTTCAGACCCATCGCGCTCCTCGATCGGGATCGACTCGGCCTCGCCCTCGCCCAGCTTCCAGTCGATCGAAGATCCCGGTACGGCAGCATAGAACGGGACCCCACAGTCGTGGGCAGCCACGGCCTTCAAGTACGTGCCGATCTTGTTGCACACATCGCCGGCTGACGTGGTTCGGTCGGTGCCGGCGATCACGACGTCCACGCGCCCGGTGCGAAGCAGATGGCCCGACGCGTTGTCGGGGATCACCGTGTGCGGAATCCCCTCCTCACCGAGTTCCCACGCCGTGAGCCCGGCACCCTGGTTTCGCGGTCGTGTCTCACTGACCCACACATGAAGTGGCAGGCCGGCACGGTGAGCCCGGTACACGGGAGCCAGGGCGGTGCCCCAGTCGACCGTGGCAAGCCAGCCGGCGTTGCAGTGCGTCAGGATCTGCAACCTCTCGGCCGGAGCTCCTGAGGGCACGAGCTTCTCGAGGACTTCGCTGCCATGCAGCCCGATGGCCTGGCATGCGGCGACATCGGTGTCAGCCAGGGCAGCCGCGTGCTCGAATGCCACGGCTTCCCGGTCGGCGGGTGGCAGGGGGCGGAGCTTCTCGACCATGGCGCTCAGGGCCCACTCCAGGTTGACGGCTGTCGGACGAGTATCCGACAACCGGCGTGCCGCTGACTCGAGTCCACTGGTCGAAGGGTCGGTCCGGGCGGCCAGGGCCATTCCGTACGCGGCGGTCACTCCGATCAGCGGCGCCCCGCGCACCCACATTTCCCGAATGGATCTTTCGGCGTCGTCGAGCGTCTCGAGGAGCACGAAGCGGAGTTCGTGGGGGAGCCTCGTCTGGTCGATGATCTCGGGCACAGGCGCTTCGCGCGGTGGCTCTGCGAGCCGGATCGACCGTGTGTCCCGTCCGTTCACGAGCATTCGAGCACCCCTGTCACAGATAGGGGGAGAACAACCAGGCGGCCCCGTCCCGCAGCTTCGCCGGAAGGCTGCGGCGGTCCAGCTCGTCCCGCGAGAGCGGGCGCGCATCCTCGATGGTCTCCTGCACGATTGCATCCAGGATCGTGGCGAGGTCGGGGTCATAGCATTCCACGTTGAACTCGAAGTTCAGGCGCAGACTGCGTGGATCCCAATTGCCCGAGCCGAACAGCGCCCACGCGTCGTCCACCAGCATCAGCTTCGTGTGGTCGAACGGAGCGGGACTGAGCCAGATCCGGGCGCCGTATTCCATGACCTGCGCCAGCTGGGCCCGCATCGCCCACCCCACGATACGCAGGTTGCTCGTTTCAGGCAGCACGATGTCCAGCCGCACTCCCGCGAGCGCAACCACGTTCAGAGCCGAAAGCAAGGCCTGGTCGGGAAGGAAGTACGGGGTGACGACTCGAACGTGTCGTTTCGCTGCCCTCAAGCCGGCCAGGATGGTCCACGACAGCTTCTCGAAGTCGTCGTCGGGTCCATCGCTCACTCCTCGTGCGATCGACGTCCCCACGGGAGTGAGCGGGGGGCACCACAGGTCGCCATCGAGCTGCTCACCCGTCGTATGGGTCCAATCCTGTGCGAATGCGGTCACGAGTTGGGAGACCACCGGGCCCGCGAGCTTGAAGTGCAGGTCTCTCGTCGGGTAGGACGTATCGAGCTTCAGATACCCGGTCTCCCGGATGTTCATCCCGCCGGTGAAGCCGACCTTTCCGTCCACGACCAGGATCTTGCGGTGGTTCCGCAGGTTTACATAGGGCATGCGCCACGGGACCATTCCGCCCCCGAATTGCGCCACCTGGATACCCCGATCACGAAGGACCGCCGGAGCTCGAGGTTTGCTGTATGTCGCTCCTACTCCGTCGATGAGGACCCGTACCTGTACTCCACGCCGAGCGGCAGCGCTCAGTTCGTCCACGAACTCCCGACCCGCCCGGTCCATGTCGAAGATGTAGGTGGCTAGCGCCACCGACGTCCGCGCTCCACGGATCGCGTCGAGCATCTCCGGATAGGCTACGTCTCCATTCCGCAGCGGCTCGATCCGGTTTCCGCTCACGAGTTCGTTGTGAGTCAGCCGATCCACGGCCCTTGCCAGCGGTTGCAGCGATTCGTCGATCGGTGCGGCGGGTCTCTGGGGGGCGAGGGTCGGCGGAAGCCTCCGGGGAATGTGGATCCGGTCCATGCTGGCGTGAATCTCGGTCCCGCGCCGTTTGATCCGGTTGATGCCGAATACCAGGTAGAGCATGGATCCGACCACCGGGGCCAGCCAGACCAACCCGATCCAGCCGATGGCGGCCCTGACCTCTCTCTTGTGCAGGAGGATGTGCGACGAGACGATCAGCGAGAGCAGGAAAGCCAGCGTCGCGGCGACGTACGGCCATGCGGTTTGAAGCGTTGTCACGCGCGGTCGCTCCTGGCTTTCTAAATCCCCGTTGACGGCAGCACCGTATCGCACGTTACCTTACGGTTCGACCGGCGGACGCAACAGGTTTCCAGACCGACTTCAACAGCACACGGGATACGGAATGATCGACGGGCCAGGTCCCTCGAAGGCTGCACGTTTCTTGCTCTCCGGGGCGGCATTCGTCGTCCTGGTCGCGGGCGTGCGGACAGCCGAGCCGATCCTGGTGCCTTTCCTCCTGGCCGTCATGCTGGCCGTGATCTGCGCGACACCCCTGCACTGGCTGCAGCGAAAGGGCCTTCCGACCTGGCTCTCGGTCCTCATGATCGTTCTGGTGCTGCTGGGCATCGGAACCATGGCGGGTACACTGATCGGTACGTCCCTGATCGATTTCACACGATCGCTGCCGGGGTACCAGGTGCTGCTGGAACGGGAGGTGGCGAACCTCGTTGCCTGGCTCTCCTCGCATGGGTTCGAGGTGTCGGGCCAGATCCTGGCGGATTCGTTCGATCCGGGAGAAATCCTCATCATCGTCGGTCGCATCTTCACCGGCGTGGGCGATGTGCTGGGCAAGATCGCCCTGATCCTGATCATCACCGTCTTCATACTGCTGGAGATCTCCGGATTCTCAGCGAAGGTTCGCTCGGCCTTCCCGAATGCGGACCGCAGCCTCAAGCCGATCGCGGAGATCAACGACAACGTGCGCCGCTACCTCGCGCTGAAGACGCTGATCAGTCTGGCGACGGGCGTGCTGGTGGCCTTGTGGCTCAGGATCATCGGCGTCGATTACGCCCTGCTGTGGGGCCTGCTGGCATTTCTCCTGAACTACATCCCGAGCATCGGGTCGTTCATCGCGGCGATCCCGGCGGTCATGCTCGCCTTCCTTCAGCTCGGGCCAGGCGACGGCACGCTGACCCTCATCGGCTACCTGGTGATCAACACGGCGATCGGGAACTTCATCGAACCCCGGGTCATGGGTGAGGGAATGGGTCTCTCGACGCTCGTGGTGTTCCTGTCCCTCATCTTCTGGGGCTGGGTGCTGGGGCCGGTCGGCATGCTGCTTTCCGTTCCCCTCACGATGATCCTGAAGATCGTGCTCGAGGCCAACGACGAAACGCGCTGGATGGCGGTGCTCCTGGGCTCGAAACCGGCGGAGGTGGTGGTGGGTGGTGCCGAGGACGATCCGACCGAGTGGGTAGGCGCTTGATCGACTTCGGGCCGGCGGACGGCCGTGACCTGATCGATCTGATCCGGTCTTCCGTCATCGGGGGTAACGAGTCGGTGCCGGGACCGTTTGGACCCCGGCGCGTCACCTACGCGGACTACACGGCCTCCGGACGCTCCATTTCGATCATCGAAGATTTCATTCGTGAGGCCGTCCTTCCGCTGTACGCCAACACCCACACCGAGAGCTCGGGAACAGGGCTGCAGACGACGAAGTTCCGGGAGGATTCCCGAAGGATCATCGCCCGGTGTGTGAGAGCGACCGACGAGCACGCCGTGATCTTCTGCGGAACCGGTACGACGGGGGCGATCGACCGGCTCATAGGGGTGTTGAACCTCCGCATCCCGGCGGATCTCGACGATCGATACGAACTCTCCGCCAGGATTCCCGCGGGTGACCGCCCGGTCGTGTTCATCGGACCGTATGAGCATCACTCCAACGAACTGCCGTGGCGGGAATCGATCGCGGACGTGGTGACCATCCACGAAGACCTGCACGGTGGGATCGATCTCGTCGAGCTGGAGGCCCGCCTGGTGGAATACGCGGAACGGCCCCTGAAGATCGGTTCGTTCTCGGCGGCCTCGAACGTCACCGGCATCACGACGCCGGTTCGAGACGTCTCGGTGCTCCTGCACCGGCACGGCGCGCTCGCCTTCTGGGATTTCGCGGCTGCCGCGCCGTACGTGGGGATCCGGATGGGGCCGGATGGGGATTCCGAATCCGAAGAGGATCGGCTCGACTACAAGGATGCCGTCTTCATCTCGCCTCACAAGATGATCGGTGGACCCGATACTCCGGGCCTCCTGGTGGCGCGCCGTGAGTTGTTCACGAACCGGGTGCCCGACGTCCCCGGCGGCGGGACCGTGTGGTACGTGAATCCCGACGATCACCTGTACTTCGAGGATCCGGAGCAGCGCGAGGAAGGTGGAACACCGCAGATCGTGGGCTCCATCCGGGCGGGACTCGTCTTCGCGCTCAAGGAAGCCGTGGGGTGGGAGGCGATCCGGGAGCGGGAAGAGGCGTTCATCAAGCGGGCGATCCAGTCGTGGGGCAGCAACCCGAACATCGAGATCCTGGGGGACAGGACCCACGAACGCCTGTCCATTGTCTCATTCGTCCTGCGAAGCGGCGAGCGCTATCTGCACCACAACTTCGTGGTGGCGCTCCTGAACGACCTGTTCGGGATCCAATCGCGCGGCGGATGCTCATGTGCCGGACCCTACGGACACCGCCTCCTAGGGATCGACGTCGAGAGATCGCGTGAATTCGAGCGCGAGATCAGCCGTGGATGCGAGGGGATCAAGCCCGGGTGGGTGCGAGTCAACTTCAATTACTTCATCTCCGAAACCGTCTTTCAGTTCATCCTCGACGCGGTGCACTTCGTTGCCGAGCACGGCTGGAAGCTGCTGGATCAGTATGACTTCGATCCGCGCACGGGCCTGTGGACGCACGTTCGTGGACGCAGCGAGCCACCGATGAGCCTTTGGGACGTGCGCTTCACGCCGAACGGCATCGAATGCCCGCACCACCGGTATTCAGCGGGCGAGGGAGAGCTGGCGTCCTATCTGGAAGAGGCCGAGCGGGTCGTCGCCGACGGCGGTGCGACCCTGGATACCCGGGGCCGCTGCACGGACGAGGTGACCGGAGACTTCGAACATCTCCGCTGGTTCCCCGTTCCGGGAGAGCCCGGCGAAGCCGGCTGACTACTGCCGCGCCTGCAATTCAGCCTCTGCCCACGCCGCGAGTGCGAGGTCGGACCAAGCTCGCCGAACCATCCCGGGTGCGTAAGGCCTTCAACCCGCCGACGGGTCGTCCGCCTCGAAATCGATCTCCCGGTGGGTCCCGTCACAGAAGGGCTTGTTCTTCGAAGCGCCGCAGCGGCACAGGGCTCCCGATGACCCATGCACGGGCTCGCCATCCGAGGCGGTGACCGTGAAACGTCCCTCCAGAACAAGGGGGCCGTCCGGCCGCAGTCTGACGGTGAGGTCGCGTGAATCGTCTTCGCCGGGCGGGCGGATCGTTGGATTGCCGATAACCCCGGAGTCACTGAAGCCGGCCTCCGCATGCCGTCCATCGCAGTACGGCTTGTTCTCCGAGGCTCCGCACCTGCAGAAGGCTGCCCGGGTCTCGCGCCGGACTTCCCGGTGTTCGGCGTCGAGGAGGACCAGCGCTCCCCGGGCATGGACAGGACCATCCTCGGCTATCCGCAGTTCGTTCGTCGACGAGGGCCTCTCCTCCGGCTGGCCGTCGAGGCGCGCGTAGGTCAGAGCCCCGGTGGGGCACCTGCGAACCACCGCGGCGAGGTCATCCGCTGACGCCGCCCCGGCTTCGATCCACGGTCGCCGGTTCGGGTCGAACACCTCCGGGAGTCCGTGAACACACTCCGCGGCGTGTATGCAGCGCTCCGCATCGTACGCGACCCGGATGCCATCTCCCTCGTAATGCCTGATCTTGCCCATGAAGTCCTCGCAGCGCGTGGTCCGTGCCATGTTGCCCCGGCGTCTCGCCCGCCAGCCCGGAGAGCGGCCGTGAACCTATCGCCAGCCGGTTCGCCGCAGCCAGTTCTGGTAGTTCGTGGCCTTGGCGCGGGGATCGGCCGGCGGCCGGGAGTCCGCGGTCGTCGCTTCCCGCCGGCAGCGGTCCACGTGCTCCGCCAGCGGAGTCATGCCCACAGAGGCCCGCCGCTCGTCCACGGCTTCGGGTGCCTCTATGGATAGCGGTGACAGCCGGCCTTCGTCGTCCCAATCCAGGATGGTCCCGTACAGCTGCGGGAGTCCCTCGAGCGTTCGGATTCGGTCCTCGAGCCGGGCGAGCAGGGCGGGGGGCGCGGCGGCTTCCTTCACTGCCTCGGCGAGGAGGGCGCGGCCCCTCCGCATGAGATCGGGGACCGAAATCGAGTGCATGAGGATCATCCAGGCTGCCTCCTGACCGTCCTCCCTGAAGCGGCTGGCATCGGGCCACCCGTAATGATCGAGGATGTCTGCCAGGTGCGTGGCATTCCGGATGTGTACCTCCTCCATGCGCGGATGGTAGGTGTCCCAGAGTGTCCCGCTGGCTGCGAGCTCGGCACGCACCCGAAGGTCCTCGTCCCGCATGGAGAGCAGGACCGACCGGATGCCTTCAGTCTCGGCTTCACCGCTGTTGCGCCGGATCCCGCCGGCCATAGCTTCTCCTTCCATCATGCAGGAACGCCTGATCGGATTGTACCGGGAGCGCTTCGGACAGGCCCCGTCAGCGGTGCTCGCGCTGGCCGGGGATGGGTCGAATCGCGCCTATCGGAGACTGCTCGGCTCCGGGAACGCTCCGGTCATCGGCGTGATGGGACCGGACCACGAAGAAAATCGGGCATTCCTGTCGTTTACGCGAGCCTTCCGCAGCATCGACCTCCCGGTGCCGGAGATCATCGCCGACGACGAAGAGGGAGGCGTCTACCTCCTCGAAGACCTTGGAGATACGACTCTGTTCGACGCCCTGGACGAGTCTCGGGTTGAAGCGGGTGGGGCCTTCCCCGATGCCATGGTGAGCGTCTACCGCGACGTGGTTTGCTGGTTGCCAAGGTTCCAGGTCCGGGGCGGTCGGGTAGTCGACTACTCCGTCGCGTATCCGCGCGAGGCGTTCGATCGGCAGTCGATCCTGTGGGACCTGAACTATTTTAAGTACCACTTCCTCAAGCTGGCGCACGTGCCGTTCAGCGAGGCCCGTCTCGAGCACGACTTCGAGACCCTGATCGAGTTCCTGCTGGCGGCGGATCGCGACCACTTCCTGTATCGGGATTTCCAGTCCCGAAACGTGATGCTCCAGGATGGGTCGCCGCGCTTCATAGACTACCAGGGCGGCAGGCGAGGAGCCCTGCCGTACGACATCGCCTCGCTGCTGTACGATGCGAAGGCGGATCTGCCCCCGGAACTGCGCTCGAGCCTGCTCGAGAGCTACCTCGAAGCGCTGCGGCAGGAGACGTCGGTCGACCAGGACCGGTTCCACCTCCTGTACCGGGGGTACGTGGTCGTCCGCATCATGCAGGCACTGGGCGCCTACGGCTACCGGGGCTTCTTCGAGAGGAAGCCGCGCTTCCTCCGCAGCGTGCCCTTCGCAGCCCGCAACCTCCGGGCGTTGCTCGACGAGGGGCTGCCGGTGAAGGTGCCCGAGCTGGAACGTGTGTTCGGGCACATCGCCGCCTCCTGGTCGGCGCCCGATGCGGTACCCAGTCACGCCGGGCTCACGCTGCACCTGTTCAGCTTCAGCTATCGGCGCGGATACCCGGATCCTGTCGACGGTCATGGAGGCGGGTTCGTGTTCGATTGCAGATCGGTACCCAATCCCGGCCGCGAGCCCGAGTATCGGGCGCTGACGGGTCTCGACCCTGGCGTCGTCGATTTCATCGAGAAGAACCCTCCCAGCGAGACCTTCTGGGCGAACGTTCGAGACCTGTGCGAGGCGCACGTCTCGGAGTACGTGCGTCGGGGCTTCGAGAGCCTCACGGTGTCCTTCGGGTGTACGGGGGGGCAACACCGCTCCGTGTATTTTGCCGAGAGGCTGGCCAGGCACGTAACCGGTGTCTTCCCCGACGTGCGGGTGAGGGTACATCACCGAGAGGAGCCGTACTGGCCGGGACGTGAGGCCGCGCGACAGTGAGCGATCCGTGGACGGGATGATCTTCGCCGCCGGACTGGGTACGCGTCTTCTCCCTCTGACGAAGCACACCCCGAAGGCGCTCGTCGAGATTGGAGGCGTGACGCTTCTGGAGAGGACGCTCGGCCGGCTCGTGGAAGCGGGTTGCGACCGGGTGGTCATCAACCTGCACCATCATGCCGAGTTGGTCTCGGATTTCCTGGCGACGCGCCGGCCCGCCGCTGAAGTGCTCGTGTCCGTCGAGCCCGACGGGGCGCTTGAGACCGGTGGCGGCCTCAAGTGGGCCAAGCGCCTGTTCCGCGGCGACCGGACGATTCTGCTACACAACGTGGATGTGCTCTCGACGATCGATCTGGTCGCCCTGGCCCGCGAGCACGAGGCCTCGGGCGCGCTCGCCACACTGGCCGTGAACCGGCGGCCCGCCAGTCGGCACCTGGTGTTCGATGAATTCGGCCTGTGCGGGAGGATCGATACGCGAACGGACTCGGAGGAGTGGGTCAGGGCCCCCTCCGACCGTCAGTGGCGGGCCGGTTTCACCGGCATTCACGCCCTGTCTCCCGGAATCCTGGAGAGGCTTACGGAAGAGGGGGCCTTCTCCATCGTGCGCTCGTACCTGAGGCTCGCCGCCGAGGGGGTCCGCATCGAACCGTACGATGTCACCGGGGACCGGTGGATGGACGTGGGCACGCCCGAGAGATTGTGTGTCGCTCGCCAGGAGTGGGCTGATACGGTCTGAGGTTTCTTCCGGCGTCAGGAGCCCTCGGGTCGCTCGATCCGGGCCCGTACCACGAACGGCACTTCCAACTCGTCTTCCGATACCGCGTACATGTAGCCGTCCCTGACGATCGGGGCCGGGTTGAACTCGGCCGGGAAAGGCGCGAGCACCTCGCCCAGATACCGCCCGGCGGGATCGAAGACGTCGAACAGCCGGCCCTCCTTGCCGGGCTCGGCGATCATCTGGACCCAGATGTATCCGTCTTCGTCGATCACGAAGTCCTCGAAGGCGGGTTTGGTGGCCGGAATGCGGGACCAGTCGGCCTTGCCACCGGCCTCTATGAACCAGTCCAGTCTCTCTTTGGCTTCATCCAGATCGGTTGGTGTCACCTGCAACGGCGCGTAGTCTCTGCGGATCGACCGGAGGGTGTCGCCTTCCCAGCTCAGCTGGAAGAGCCGGTATTCGCCGGTCAGTCCACCCCAGTAGGTACCGTCACGGTCCAGACGCCATTCCATGGACGGCGTGAATGGGACACCGGTCATCATCCAGCTGCTCTCGTTCTTGATTTCGTAGTACGCTCGCTCACCGGGGTACTCAGGAGGGGCTACGGAGTCGATGGGCTGCAGGTCGAGGCCGTGGCGCACCATGACGAGGGCGAAGTCATCGTCGACCGCAGTGTCCACACCGTACGTGTAGAATTGCCCGGCGTCGTCGAATCCCCCCGGCCAGGGCATGACCACGATACCGCCGATCGTGGGGTGGCTGTCGACGAAAGCGCCGGTGGTGTCCACGACCGAAAGGCGATTGTTCGAGGGGTCCACGAGCCACAGGTCTCCGTCGGGCCCCCAGGCCATTCCGATCACCTGGTTGAATTCTCCGGGGCCCTCGCCCTTCCTGCCCACCGTCCGCACGAAGCTGCCGCTCGAGTCGAAGACCCGGATTTCCTGGGCCTGCCCCTCGAACAGCCAGAAGCGACCGTACCGATCGACTTCGAGGTCGGTGATCGCCCCGAACATGTCGGGCCCCGTGCCCTCGAGCGTTCCTATTCTGAGCTCTTCCTCGAGTACCCAGCCGTCGCCGGCGGACCACAGAGAACCGGCGGGATTGTAGACGGAGACCTGGCCGCTGCTCAGCGTGTCCACCGTGCCGCCCCAGCCGCTGGCCGGCGCCTCGCTGGCGCAACCCGAGATGCCGAGTGCGAGGGCGATGACCGCGACCACCGCCCAGGCCGCGAAGAGTATTCGCCGCGTGGACGAGTCGTAGAGTGCCTCGGGGGCGCGCATGTCGAGATCCTGTTCACGGGTGCGTCGTCCGCGGCGCATAGCTGCCGCATAAGGGAACGTGCTCGTACCTGAGACACGTCCTGGGGAGGGAAGGTTGGCCAAGCAGAAACCTGACCGGAGACCGGTTCGAGCCAATCGGCTCGCTGCGCCCCGCACCGGCCTCCGGATCAGATTCAAGCGTGAGCGAAACCAGCCAGGGCCCTTCCTCGCGGGCAGGCATCCACGTCCGGCCTCATATTCTATTTGCCGCTCGACGTCGAAATATTACACGGCGGTAGACACGAACCGATGTCGGCAACCCCCCCTCTCGTTGACACTTCCGGGGTCGAGTCATACCTTGGCCACCCTGAAAACACGGAAAGTGGAGTCTTACCTCCCACCTTTCGGCGAACCGGAGCCCTCGGGGCTCGGTCAACAGCCGCCGGGTATAACACGATGGCGCGATCCTCGCAGGGTCGCTGCCGCTTCGTGCATGCCCGCTCGGCTCATGTCGAACGGGCATTTTTCGTGGTTGTCGATCTGCCTCGGGCCCGGCGAGTCGGCGACGGATGCACTACGGCCCTGGAAGAGGTGAAGTGAGCCAAGACGAGCTGCGCGTAAACGACAGAATTCGCATTAGTCCGATCCGCCTGATCGACGGCGACGGCGAGCAATTGGGCATCATTGCCACGGACGAGGCCCGAGCGATGGCAGCGGAACAGGGCCTGGATCTGGTGGAGGTCGCACCTAACTCGCGCCCTCCCGTGTGCAAGATCATGGACTACGGGAAGTTCAAGTACGAACAGGCAAAGAAGGCGCAGGAGGCGAAGAAGAAGCAGCACATCATCCACGTGAAGGAAATCAAGATGCGGCCGAAGATCGAAGATCACGATTTCGGCTTCAAGCTCCGACACGCGAGGCGATTCCTGGATGATGGAGACAAGGTGAAGTTCACGCTTCGTTTCCGGGGAAGGGAAATGACGCACCCCGAGCTGGGCGTTCGGGTTCTCGAGCGGGTCAAAGGCGAGCTCGCGGAGCTGGGCAACGTCGAGTCGGACATACGCAAGGAAGGCCGGACCATGACGATGCTCATCGGTCCCAAGGATAGTCAGAAAGGGTAGAGCAAGATGCCAAAGCAGAAGACCAACCGGTCTGCCGCCAAGCGGTTTCGGAAGACCGGATCAGGGAAGTTTCGTCGTAACAAGGCTTTTCACAGCCACATCCTGACGAAAAAGAGTCCGAAGCGGAAGCGGAATCTCCGCAAGAAGACGCTCGTCTCGAAGGCCGACGAGAGCCGGGTCCGCCGGTTGCTCGGAGGCTGAGCCCGTAGAGCAGGGACGCCGCACGGACGGGCAGTCCGGATGTGGCTTGAAGTAATGGAATATAGAAAGAAGAGGATATCGATATGGCGCGTGTGACCTCGAGCGTTGCTCGAAATAAGCGCAAGAAGAAGGTACTCAAGCAGGCCCGCGGCCAGTTCGGCGCTCGTTCGAAGCTGTATCGTACAGCGAAAAACGCCGTCGAGCGTGGTTGGGCCTACTCGTACCGCGACCGCCGTCGTCGCAAGCGGGACTTCCGCCGGCTGTGGATTGCCAGGATCAACGCAGCGAGCCGCGAGCACGACCTGTCCTACTCGCGGTTCATTTCGGGTCTCAAGAGCGCTGGCGTGGACCTGAACCGAAAGGCGCTGGCCGATCTCGCGGTTCGAGAGCCGGAGGCGTTCGCGGAGCTGGCGAAACTCGCGAAAGAGCACTCGCATTGAGCTCGAAGGACGAGCAGGGAAACCTCAAGGAGACCCTCGAGACCATCCGGGTCGAGGCTCTCGAGGCCATCCGGGAAGCCGAGGATGCCGAGTCGATTGAGCAGACTCGCGTCCGTTTTCTGGGGCGGAATGGGCTTCTGTCCCGCGCCCTCTCCGGCCTGAAGAGCCTACCGGCCGAGGAGCGTCCGGAAGCGGGCAATACGGCGAACCGGGTCAAGAAGACGCTGGAAACGACGCTCGAGATGCGCGTGCACGAACTGGCCTCACTTCTCGAGCCCGACGAGGCAGGGGGACCGGACCTCACACTGCCGGGTCGTCGGCAATGGCGGGGCGGTGTCCACCCGGTCACGGCAGTGATCGACGAGATCTGCGAGATCTTCAAAGAGCTGGGGTTCACTCGCGCGGCCGGGCCCGAGGTCGAGACCGACTGGCACAATTTCACCGCTCTGAACATTCCGCTCGACCACCCCGCGGCGGACATGCACGACACTTTCTACCTGGACGAGGGATTGCTTCTCAGGACGCACACGTCGCCCGTCCAGGCGCGTGTGATGATGGAGCACGAGCCTCCCGTTCGTATCCTGGCGCCCGGGATGGTCTTCCGGCGTGACCCGTACGACGCCTCGCACGCCCCGGCCTTCGAGCAGGTGGAGGGCCTGGCTGTCGATGAAGGGATCGACTTCATCGAGTTCCGTGCCGCCATCGACTACTTCGTGCACAGGTTCTTCGGACCTTCGACGCAGACCCGTTTCCGACCGTCGTACTTCCCGTTCACGGAACCGTCGGCAGAGGTCGACGTGAGCTGTTTCATCTGCGAAGGCTCGGGTTGCGCGGCCTGCAAGCGTACCGGCTGGATCGAGATCATGGGCAGCGGAATGGTGAATCCGGCGGTGTTCGAGGCCGTGGGGTATGATCCGGAGCGGTACACGGGTTACGCATTCGGAATGGGCCCCGCCCGCATCGCCATGCTCCGCTACCGAATCCCTGACATTCGACTCCTGTACGAAGCCGATGTGGGCTTCCTCGAGCAGTTCGCCTGATGGACATCAGCGTCAACTGGCTTCGTGCCCTTGCGCCTTCCATTGAAGGCTCGGCCGACGAGCTGGCCGTCGCGCTCAGCGCGCGCGCCGTTCCCGTCGACCGAGCTGAGCTCGTGGGCGAAGAACTCGACGACGTGGTCGTGGCTCAAGTCGTTGAGGTCGGGAAGCACCCGAACGCGGATCGGCTGTCCCTGTGTCGCGTGGATGCCGGGGGTGGCGACCTGCTCGACGTGGTCTGCGGGGCCCCCAACGTGGTAGAGCAAGCATTCTACCCGTTCATACCGGCGGGTGGCACGCTGCCAGGCGGCTTCAAGATCGAGCGCCGCAAGATCCGCGGGCAGGAGAGCAACGGGATGCTGTGTTCCGAGAAGGAACTCGGCCTGGGGCGAGATGCATCCGGGATCATGCGCCTGGGTGACGAACACACGCCCGGAGAGTCATTCGTGGAGGCCTTTGGGCTGCCGGACGCGCGGTTGGACGTTGACCTCACGCCGAACCGCATCGACCTGGCGTGCCATGTTGGCGTGGCGCGTGAGCTTGCGGTAGCTCGGCAGCGTA
>JAMJQV010000093.1 GCA_023554435.1 Gemmatimonadota bacterium
ACTACGAGACAGATATGGGCTCGCTCACCTACGGCCACCAGCTTCGCAAGGTCGCGGACCATGTCCGGGATGCGGTGGAGAAGGGTGCTGTGGCGCGGACGGGCGGGAAGGCTCGTCCCGACATCGGCCCGCTGTTCTTCGAGCCGACGGTACTCACGGGGGTTACTTCGGACATGACGATCTTCGCCGAGGAGACGTTTGGCCCCGTAGTGTCCGTGTACCCATTCTCAAGGGATGATGAGGCGGTTCACCTGGCCAACGACTCGCGCTACGGTCTCAACGCGAGCATCTGGTCAACGGATGTGCGCTTCGCGGAGAGCATGGCCCGTAGGATTGAGGCCGGGAGTGTGAACATCAACGAGGCCTACTCGGCCGCATGGGGATCGGTTGACGCACCGATGGGTGGTCACAAGGACTCGGGAACGGGGCGGCGGCACGGAGCGGAGGGCTTGCTCAAGTTCACGGAATCCCAGACCATCGCAGTGCAGACGGGAGCTGCTCTCGATCTCTCCTCTGCCTGGCTCAAGAAGAAGGGTGCACGCCGGACCGTACTCGAGGCGCTGAAGAGATACCGGCCCGGTTCGAGCCGGCGCTGATCGGCCAAGGACCGACGCTCGGTCCCCCGACCCGTGAGGAGAGCCGCCATCGCAATCCACCTGTTCACCGGCTACCCGGGCTTTCTCGGTTCCCAACTCCTGCCGCGCGTTCTGGAGCGCGATCCGGAGGCCCGCGCCATGTGCCTCGTGCAGAAGAAGTTCATGGGTCTGGCCGGTGAGCGGGTGGCCCAGCTGCGTCTGGCCGATCCGGACATGGCCCGGCGTGTGGAGATCATTGCAGGCGACATCTCGATCCCGTCCCTCGATCTGGACGAACGGACCTGGGCGAAGGTCCAGGAGTCCACGGAGATCTGGCATCTCGCAGCCGTCTACGATCTATCGGTATCTCGGGACCTCGGACTTCTGGTGAACAGCGAGGGAACGCACCGTATTCTGGAACTGGCGCAGCGGTGCGCGGCGCTCGACCGTCTCCACTATGTCAGCACATGCTACGTGAGCGGCAGGTACGTCGGCATCTTCAGTGAGGAGGACCTCGAGAAGGGCCAGACTTTCAACAACTACTACGAAGAAACGAAGTACCTCGCGGAGATCGCGGTTCGTGAGGCGATGGGCGAAGGCCTGCCGGCTACTGTATACCGCCCGTCCATCGTGGTGGGCGACAGCCGGTCGGGCGAGACGCAGAAGTATGACGGTCCGTACTACGTCATCCGGTGGATCCTGCGCCAACCCGGCGCTGCGGTCGTTCCGGTCGTGGGGGATCCACGGGCCACACGAGTCAACCTGGTACCCAGCGACTTCGTGATCGACGCCATCGCGCACCTCTCGGCCCTGCCGCACTCCGTCGGCCGGACGTACCAGTTGGCGGACCCTGAGCCGCTGACAGTGAGCGACTTGCTGGATGTGCTGGGGGAGGCCACGGGGAAGAGACTGCTCAGAGTGCGGGTGCCGAGGGAGGTGGCTCGCCGGGCTATTGATCGGGTACCGGGTGTCCGGCGCTTGATGGGCATCCCGTCCGCTGCGATCGACTACTTTGCGCACCCTACGCACTACGCCGTCACGCACGCGCGCGCCGACCTGGCCGGGAGCGGAATCGAGGTGCCGGCGTTCGCGTCCTACGCGCCGCGTCTCGTTCAATTCATGCGGAAGAACCCGAAGGTCGACTTCGGGGCCATGATCTGAGTCTACTCGGGAGGAAGAAGGTCCTCGGGCAGTTCGACCGGCTTCCGCCTCAGACGCGCCAGCCCGATTCCTCCGAGGATCATGACGGTGCCCACCACCTGGACCATCGTCGGGACCTCGCCCAGGGTGAGCCAGGCTACGAGCAGGGCCACGACGGGGACGGTGTTGGAATAGACCGCCGTTCGGCTGCTTCCGAGGTGGCGGATTCCGTAGTACCACAGGATATAGGCGAGCGCGAGGGAGAATGCGCCGCTGAACACGAGCCCCCCCCACGCCCCCGGGGTGATCGAGATCCAATCCTGGGCCAGGAGCGCCGGCGTCGAGACGGCCACGAGGCCTACCGTGCCGATCCACATCGTGAATGCGGTGACGGGCAGCGTACCGTACTTCTGCACGTATGGACTCGACAGCACCGTGTACACCGACCAGGCCAGCGCGGACCCCAGCATGATCAGGTCGCCCCGTATGGTGTCCGATCCGAAACTGAGTCCCCGGCTGCTTCCCCACAGGATGACGACGATCCCGCTGATCGAAAGGACGACGCCGGCCCACCCGGCCCGGCTGATCGTCTCGTGCTTGAGGGCGACGGAGAGCACGGTCACGATCAGGGGCACGGTCGACAGCATCAACGCCGCGTTGCCGGCCCGCGTCCCGTCGATCCCGTAGATGAATAGCCCCTGATAGAGCACGTTGCCCAGCAGACCGAGCCCCACGAGGCGCATGACGTCCTGCTTCGGGAACCGGACACGGACGCCCGAGATCGCGAGGAACACTGCGAGGACCGCGGAGGCCAGCACGAACCGGGTCGCGTTGAAGGCGAGCGGGTTGAACTCGGACAGCGCCGACTTGACCACGGAGAAGTTCGAACCCCAGATGAGGACGAGCAGAACGATCGCCAGATCCGGCGAGAATCGCCGCCCCTCGCTGCTGCTGGTGCTCCTGGGTTGGCTTGCGCTCATGGACACGAGACTTTCATTGGCCGGTGGCGCACCGCGCGTCGCCGGCACACGGTAGTAGCCGAACGATCAGGCGGGGGCAAGAGGAGAGGCACATGAGGATCGCGTTGAACCAGCAGCACGCGGGCGAGGACCGGGCCGAGAACCTGGGTCGCGCCCTCCACAACATGGAGCGGGCGGCCGAGGCGGGGGCCGATCTCGTCGTATTTCCCGAGGTCGCGCTCACCCGGTTCTTTCCGCAAGAGCGCGGATTCTCGGAAGCGGCCGACTGGGCGGAGCCCATACCGGGCCCTACGGCGGGCAGGATCGCGGCCCAGGCCCGGGCCCTGTCGCTGGTGACCGTATTCAACATGTACGAGCGCGACGAGCACGGGCGCATGTTCGACAGTTCGCCCGTGTTCGAGGCCGATGGATCGCTGCTCGGCATCACGCGCATGGTGCACATCACGGATTACGAGTGGTTCCACGAGAAGGAGTACTACCGCCCGGGCGACCGGGGGGCGCCGGTCTACGAGACCTCGGTGGGACGAGTGGGGGTGGCGATCTGCTACGACCGGCACTACCCGGAGTACATGCGGGCCCTGGGCGTGGCCGGAGCTGAGTTGGTCTGCATCCCGCAGGCCGGTGGGATCGGCGAGTGGCCGGAAGGGATGTACGAGGCGGAAGTCCGTACCGCAGCCTTCCAGAACGGCTACTTCACGGCCCTGTGCAACCGCGTCGGGAAAGAAGAGAGAGTGACGTTCGCGGGCGAGTCATTCGTGTCAGACCCCGAGGGCGTGGTGCTTGCACGCGGCGCGACTCTCGAGGATGATCTCGTCATCGCGGATCTCGATCTCGGAGCCTGCGGCCGCTCCACGGCGCGGAAGCTTTTCTGGAAGGACCGACGGCCCGAACTTTATGCCGACTGGCTCGTTGGAAAGCCAGGACACGAACCACAACCAGAACACGAACCACAACCAGAACACGAACACGGATCATGAACGACATGCGATCAATCATTCTGGCTCTCTTCCTCCTGTCCGCAGTTCCCACGTTTACCGCCTGCACGGGGCCGGACGACGGTGAAGGCGCTGGCGAACCGCCCGGCGCACTGACCGAGCTCTCGCTTCCCGATCCCAGCGGATGGGGCACCCACGTCCTGGCAGTGGCCGTGGCACCGGACGGCGCCGTGTGGGTCGGCACCTACGGCGACGGGATCTACGTGAGCCGCGACGGGTCCGGAGCGGACTGGGAGCACATCGCATCGTCGGACGACTCGACTTCGATTTCCTGGGACTTCGTGAACTCGTTCGCCTTCGCCCGGGGCGAGGTGTGGTACGGAACGATCGGCAACGGCTGGGGCCTGTCTCGCGACGATGGAGCGACATGGGACAACTGGACGTTCCGGAAACTCGGACCACGCTGGCAGTACGTCGTGCCGGACGGGATCCGGACGGCCGGTGACTCGGTGTACATCGCCACGGCCGATGGTCTCAGGATCACGTCGGACGACGGCCTGACGTATCGAGACGTGGTCGACGAGCCCGGCTTTCCCAACAAGTATCTTCTGTCGCTAGACGTGCGGAGCGCGCCGGGCTCGGTTCCCGCGGTGGCCGTGACGCACTTGCGCGGCCTGTCGGAGAGCGGAGACGGTGGGCGCCACTGGGTGGTGGGAACCCGGGTGTCCGGCGAGTCAGCCCGACGCCTGGGAGCGATTCCGCCGGGCGAGGAGACCTGCCAGACGAGCGACCTGACACGCCAGCTGTGTAACTGGATCTTCGAGTTCCGCACCTACCCCGACCCGGGCGGTGACGCAATCGCCCCGTCGGACCGTGCCCACTTCTGGCTCGAGAGGCCTGTCAGGACGGCGGACAATCCGTTCCTGGACCAGACCTACACGTACGGCTCGACCATGGGCGGCAACTTCCAGCAGCACCAGGGCGTGGAGTTCAACGTGCCCGAGGGTACCGAGATCAGGGCAGCGGGTGACGGTGTCGTCGCGTTCGCCGGTGAGGCGGAGGCCGGAGCCCTGACGGTCGTGATCCGCCACCACGAGCAGCTGGACGACGAGTTCGTGTGGACGGCCTATTACCACAACGTCGAGTTGCAGGTGGCGGAGGGAGACTCGGTGCTGGCGGGGGACGCGATCGCCCTCGCCGGGAACACGGGTCGGGCCACCAACGACCATCTGCACCTCGAGGTTCACACGACGCCAGAGGATGACGTGCTGGTGGTCGTCGATCCCGAGGTACGCTACCCGCCGTACTCGCGGAATCCGCAGCTGTGGCTCAAGCCCCTGCCGGGAACCGGTGTGATCGCGGGACGCGTGTTCGACTCTACCGGGAATCCAGTTCTCGGAGCCCGCATCTACGGTGTGACCAAGCCGCAGCCGATCGAGACGCCGTTCTCCTTCGCCGAAACCTACGAGGACCGGGCCAACCCGGATCCGATGTTCGGCGAGCACTTCGCGATCGGGGATGTGCCGATCGGCGAGCACGTGCTGGGCGTGGAAATCGAAGGCACGAAAGTGTTTCGGAAGGTGCTCGTGGAGGAGGAGAAAGTGACGGAGGTGGAGTTCCGGCCGTAGGAGTCGGAAGGGCGCAGGGATGTGGCAGACCCGCCACACTTGACGGCTCGGGTACGGTGCGGATATCACGTAATGCAGTGCAAGGGTTCCCCCCCCCTTTCTGACAACTCTGGAAGCAGCGACAGCGACGTGCGCCCCAGCCACGGTCGGTACGGTGCTACTACCTCTCTGACCGGCTCGGCGACTGCTCCTACGCGTCGTTGTCATCCTTCCGCACCGAAGCCGAAGGAGGCTCAGAATGGGTTGGACTCGTCTTACCGCAGTGTTTCTGGCATGTACCGCCCTGGCTCTCGCCGCGTGCACCGAGGACGTCACTTCCCCTCGGGATGCCGAACGGACGGCCGAAGCGCCTTCGTTTTCGAGGACACAGCTCGGCGACCTTCCCAATGCGGATGAGTTGGGTGGTCGTTACATCGTGGTTTTCGCCGGTAAGCGGGGATCCCCCAGAGGCTTCGAGACGGACGTCGAGGCCCTTGGCGGAACCGTCGACGCCGTGTACAAGAAGGTAGGGGCGGCAATCGTGAGCGGGCTGAGCAGTGATGCTGCTGCGGAGTTGCAGAGCCGCACCGACGTGGCTTACGCGGAGCTAGAACCGGTGATCGATATGACTCCACCGCAGCTTGCGGAGCCGACGAGCGCCGGAGCGACTCCGGCCAGTCCCGGTGATCCTACTGGGGCGTCGTTCTTCCCGATCCAGTGGCACCACCAGGCTATCATGGCCCCTGAGGCTTGGGCCGCTGGACGCCTCGGTTCGGCCGGCGTGACCGTGGCAATTCTGGACACGGGAATCGACTACCTGCACGCCGACCTCGATGGTCGGGTGGACTTGGCTCGTTCAGAGTCGTTCGTAGAGATCGACGACCTGTATGCAGACTACTTCTTCCCTGGTCGACACTTCGTGACGGACCTGCACTATCACGGTACGCACGTCGCATCCACGGTGTCGAGCAACGCATGGGCAGCGGCCGGCGTTACCTCACAGGTCACGCTGATTGGCGTCAAGGTGTGCAGCGTCTTCGGGGGTTGTCCCGGTTCTTCGATAGTCGCCGGAATCATCCACGCAGTGGACAACGGTTCCGATGTGATCAACATGAGCCTTGGCGGGCACTTCCAGAAGAGCGACTACCCGGGTTACGTGTCGGTTATCAACCGGCTGTTCAACTACGCCAGGCAGCACCGGGTCACAGTCGTTGTGTCCGCCGGAAACGAGTCCCTCGACCTTGATCACGACACCAACGGATTCAAGACGTACTGCGATGCACCGCACGTGATCTGCGCCTCGGCAACGGCGCCCGGCTACTCCGATGATTGGCGATACGGGCCGTTCTACGACGTGGATACTCCGACCTCGTACACGAATTACGGCCGTTCCGCCATCTCGGTGGCCGCGCCGGGTGGGGACGACTATGGTCTCGTATTGCAGGCGTGCTCGTCGAGCAGCCTCGTGATCCCCGCATGCCAGAGCTCTCCGACCTACGTGGTGTGGGTGGGCGGTACCAGCATGTCGTCGCCGCACGTCGCGGGTCTGGCGGCACTGATGGTAGAGGATTATGGCAAGAGCCCGAGCAGGGTGAAGGCCGCGATCCAGAAATTCGCCGACGATCTTGGCCAGCCGGGAACGGATCCCTTCTATGGCAAGGGCCGTATCAACGTGGCAACGGCGGTGGGAGCGAACTGACGGCCGACCTCGAGAGTTCATTGGGGGGAGCGGCGGGTCGCTGCTCCCCCCTCAGACGGAGTATTGGTGTTGATGTGGAAGACCCTCAGGAGCGCCGTGTTGATCGGGGCTCTGATTAGCGTTGGAGCACTGGGCTGCTCTTCCGAAGCGTTGGACCCCGGGACCATTGCAGGCCCCGAGACAGCGTCTGAGATCCCAGCTGGGGCAACTCAGCTGGCGTTTGACCCCATTGAGGAAGTCAGCAGCCCGATTAGCTCGATTGTCGATCGACGCCGTCTCGTGATTCGGGACCTGCCAGCTTGGGAGGTCTTCTGGGCGGACTTCGCTGCGCGAGTCGAACCGAGGCCCGATCCACCGTCGATCGATTTCTCGACGAGCATGGTGATCGCCGCGACGATGGGGCAGAAGACGTCCGGGGGTTTCGTGATCTCGGTCGAGGAGGTGGCCAAGAAGGACGGCACGCTCTACGCGAAGGTGCAGGAGACTGCACCGGGCGTGATGTGCACGAACATCGCCGTCATGACCGCACCGGCCGTGGCAGTGCTGGTGCCGCGCTACGAAGGTGCGGTGGCATTCGTCGATACGGAGTTGGCTCTGCCCTGCGCGCCTTAGTCTGCTACAGCACGTACCCCTTCGCCAACTCCGCGTACTCAGCCACCTGGCTCTCCGCCCACGCCTCGTCGCGCCCCAGCTCTTCCGCCATGAGCTGGGCCACACGCGGCGCCATTTCCACGCTGGCTCTCGCATCGAGCAGCAGCGCACGGAGCCGTCTCGACAGGACGTCCTCAACCGTTCGGGCCATCTCGAACCGGGCCGCCCACACGACCTCGGAAGCGCGGTAGGGCAGGGCGGGGTGCAGGCGCTCGGCCAGTTCGGGCCGGGCGCGCTCCAAGGCTTCCAGCTCCAGCCAGTCCGAGCCGTACACGCTCCACGGCTCGATCGGATCGACCTGGTCGGTCCAGCCGTGCAGCCGGAGTTCCTCGGTAACGCTGGCTCTCTCCGGGAGGCCCGCGACGAGCGCCGCCTGCGTGACCGTATCCGACCCCATGCGCCGGTAGGTCGTCCATTTGCCCCCGGTGATCGTCACCAGGCCAGACGGTGATACGAGCAGCGTGTGGTCCCTCGAGATGGCCTTGGTTTCTGAATCGGGGCTGCCGACCAGCGGACGGAGGCCGGCAAATACGCTCAAGACATCAGATGCCAGCGGATCCCGGGTCAGGTAGCGGATCGCGTGCGTGAGCAGGAACTCGATCTCGTCGTCGAGGGCGCGCGGTTCCAGCGAAGCCTCGGGCACCGGCGTATCGGTCGTTCCCACCACCACTCGGCCATGCCAGGGCACCGCAAACAGCACCCGACCGTCCGAGGTGTGCGGCACCATGATGGCGGTGTCTCCGGGCAGGAACGAACGATCGAGCACGATGTGCACGCCCTGGCTGGCGGTCACCATGGAACCCGCGGCAGAGTCGTCCATGCGGCGGATCTCGTCGGTGAACACACCGGTGGCGCTCACGACGACCTGGGCCCCGATCTCCAGCTCCTGGCCCGATTCCCCGTCTACCGCCCGGACGCCCTCGATGGACCCGCTCTCGCCCGTCGACCTCAGCAACCCGATGACGCGCATGTAGTTGAGAGGTGTTCCACCCAGGTCGGCCAGCGTCCGTACGAGGGTGACGGCCAGCCGGGAGTCGTCGAACTGCCCGTCGTAGTAGACCACGCCGCCCCGGAGGCCGTCCGGCTCGACGGTCGGGATCCGCTCCAGCGTCTCCTCACGTGAGAGGTTCTTCGAGGGCCCCAGACCGAGCTTGCCGGCGAGCGCGTCATAGAGCTTCAGGCCGATACCATAGAACGGACCCTCCCACCAGTCGTATACCGGCACGACGAAGGCCAGGTGGTGCACGAGGTGGGGGGCATTCTGAATAAGGAGGCCGCGCTCGTGGAGCGCCTCGAGGACGAGCGATACGTCTCCCTGCTGCAGGTAGCGCACGCCCCCGTGAATCAGCTTGGTGCTCCTGCTCGACGTTCCCTTTGCGAAGTCCGCTTGCTCCAGCAGCAGCGTGGAGTATCCTCGCGAGGCGGCCTCGACGGCGACGCCGAGTCCGGTCGCACCGCCACCGACCACGACCACGTCCCACGTTTGTGCCGAGGCGGCCGACACGAAATCGGCCCGGTTCACTGTCCCTCCGACATGTGCAGGTTCCACCATTCCCGGGCACGCTCACCGTCCCAGGGGCGCTCGAACTCCAGTGAATCGAGCGCCAGAATCAACTCATCCATATCCCGGAATCGGTCAGCAGATGACTTCGCAAGACACTTTAATACAATACTGTCAAATTGTGTATCTATATTTAGTTCACTGGATCTCGACGGCGGCAGCGGGTCGGTCCTCAAATGCTTGGCGATCACGTCGTACGGTGTCGCTCCCGTGAACGGCGGCCCTCCCGTCAGCATCCAGTAAGCCACACAGCCGATGCTGTACTGGTCGGACCTGTGGTCGACATGGTGTTCGGCCGCGGTCTCGGGGGCCATGAACAACGGCGTCCCGAACACCTGGCCCGCCTGGGTCACCTGCACGTCCTCGGGAGCCGCCTCCATCCGCTTGGCGAGTCCGAAGTCGAGCACCTTCACGAAGTCGTACAGGCCACCCAGTTCCGTGAGGAAGATGTTGGAAGGCTTGAGATCGCGGTGGATGATGCCACGGGCGTGCGCCTCGGCCAGCGATCCACAGACCTGTCTGAGAATGAAGGCGGTCCGCTCCGGGGGTAACGGACCGAACTTCTCCACGAGTCGCTGCAGGTCCATCCCGTCCAGGTACTCCATGACGTAGTAGAACGTCGCGTCCTCGCTGCGCCCGAAGTCGTAAATCGTGATGGTGTTCGGGTGGCTCAGCGTGGCCGAGAGCTGCACTTCGCGCTCGAATCGAGCCAACGCCTCGAGGGTCCGGTCCGCCTGCGACTCCATCACCTTCAGGGCGGTGGGTCTGCGGATCATGGAGTGCTGGGCCCGGTACACCTTGCCCATGCCCCCCTTTCCGATCTCTCCCTCGATCACGTAGTTGCCGATGCGCGAAGCCGCGTGAAGCTGGCGGCGCATCGTGTAGAGAGTCCTCGTGACCAGGACCGAGACTCCGGCCAGGACGGCCATCGAGATGGTCCCGTCCACGTGCATGTGCCAGAACCGGTCGTCCCCAGCGGCTTCCCAGAAGGCCGCCACTTCAGGGACCCTCGCCGAAGCGATGAGGGCAAAAATCGGATAGGACAGGGTCACGACGGTGCCGAGAGCCACCTGATAGACCAGCGGCCAGGGCACCAGGGCAGCGGTGAGGAACAGGAAGAACGCGGCGCCCAGGAAGTTGTCCTGGGCAGGATACAGAACGGTAGACGTGGCCGCGTCCAGCAGGTTCGAGACCACGAGGGCGCCGAGCACGATGAGAGCCACCTGCCGGCTCGTCCACCGGTCGTTCCACACGAGTGCCAGCCCGAGGGCAAAAGGAATCAACAACGCCAGGTAGACGTTGGGGACCCAACCCGCGTAGGGGCTGGCGAGAGGCTCCGGCATTCGAAAGACCCAGCGCCCCAGCAGGTTGAACAGACTCGTGAGAGTGAGCCCTACACCAAGCGCCAGCCGGCCGCGCCGCCACATCACGTGGCGCAGCTCCTGCTCGAACGTCGCGCCGGCTGTCAGGGTCCCGAGACCCCTCGAAACCGCCAGTTTGCTTGGCATGTCAGCCCCCCCGGGGCCCCCGCTCAGCCTCCCGGATTCACCGCCTTCACGTCGTCGGTCACATACGCCTCGTAGTCCGCGAAATTCTCGCGGAACATCCGCGCGAGGTTGGCGGCTGCCCGATCGTAGGCGTCCTTGTCCTCCCACGTATTCCGGGGATTCAGAACCTCGGCCGGGACATTCGGGCATGACTCGGGCACGTGGAGACCGAATACGGGATCGACCGTGGTGGGCACGTCGCGCAGCGACCCGTCCAGAGCCGCATGCACCATCGCGCGGGTGTGACCGATTTTCATTCGGTGCCCGACGCCGTGTGGCCCACCGGTCCAACCCGTGTTCACCAACCAGCAGTCCACCTCGTGCTTGGCGATCTTCTGACCCAGCATCTCGGCGTACACGGAGGGATGCAGCGCCATGAAAGGGGCCCCGAAGCAGGCGCTGAACGTGGCCACGGGTTCGTCTCCCAGCCCCTTCTCGGTGCCGGCCAGCTTGGCGGTGTAGCCGGAAAGGAAATGATACATGGCCTGCTCAGGCGTCATCTTGGAGAT
>JAMJQV010000094.1 GCA_023554435.1 Gemmatimonadota bacterium
GCCGTTCAGGTCCGTCAGGGCAGCGTAGCGGTCCGATTCCCGGGGGATCGGGAACGTCGACGTGACGGGCCTGTCCACCAGGTCGAGAAGCGTGCCCGCCGAGGGTGCCAGGAGGCCGCTGTCGCGTCGAAGCGCGATGACGTTGTCCTTCCCGAACAGGTTCTTGACGTCCACCACGAGGCGGAGCGCGCACGCCCGGCAGCCCGGCAGGCTGGCGAAGTCCCACGAGAACCGCGTGTCGATCACGCTGGTCCACGGCAGGCGCTCGACTTCTGCATACGGCGCGTCCTCGTCCGGACGGCCCGAGGTCAGGGGATACCCACTCCGGAGGCGGGCCGTGACCACGAGCCCGAGTGAGGACTGGGCGAGAGACCCCTGCGTGGGCAGTATCCCCGTGGCGGACGCGGCGCGTCCGAGAAACATGGCCGCGTCGAGCGTGTGTCGCCGGTCGAATGCCAGCGGGTATTCGGCCGTGGTTCCCGGCGGGATGACGTCGGAGTCGTCGAAGGCTCCTGACGTGATTCCCGTCGCCTCCGCAAGCGCGTATCCCGCCCGCAATCCGAACCCGGGCCACCGGCCGCGCAGCGATATCTCCAGGCCCTTTACCGTCCCCTTGTCCCTGGTGGTGAAAACCCCGCTATTCGTGCCGCCTAGGCCCACGTTGCCCGTGACCAGGTCCGACAGGTTCTTCAGGTAGGCGGTGATGTCGAGACCGACCACGTCGCCGAACAGCTGGCTGAACCCGGCCTCGAAGGCGTTTCCCTGCTCGAAGGCCAGGTTCGGGTTCCCCTGCCGGCGCACGTCGGTGCGCAGCGAGTCTCCGATGGTGTTGTCGATGAAGAACTGGAAGTCGGGAGGCTGCGCCACTCGCGCGTAGTTGATCCGGAACGCGCTGCGACCCGCGGAGTTCCGGAACGCACCGGCCACGCCGAGCCGCGGCGTAACGTTGGTCTTCCAGTCGGTGGACACGGTGGGCGCCAGGAAGTCCGACCGGTCGAGGCTGAAATCGAGACCGGACTGGAATCCCTCGACCCGTATGCCCGCGGTGATCGTGAACAGGGGATCGGGACGAATGCTGGCGTCGAAATACCCCGCGAGCGTCGTGGGGTAGAAGCGGGCGTAGTTCGGTGCCGATCCCGCCACGTTTGCACGGGTTCGCTCGTACGTTTCGACCTGGTAGAACTTCCCCTGGAATCCGGCCCGGTATGAGTTTCCGTCGGAGGTGATCAACTCCCCGGCCAGGTCAGTTCCCAGAAAATCGGACCGGCTGTACGCGGCAAGGCCCGAAGTACCGGTGTTGGCGAAGATGCCCTCACCCGCCGCACCGAACGGGGATCCGGTGCTTCCGTCGGGCGGGCTGTAGCCCGGTACCGCGATGACCGAGTCGAGTTGCTGTTCGATCGGCAGTCGCACGAAGCTCTCGCCCGCAAACTGGAAGTCGGAGAGGCCGAATCCGAGCACCGTCGTCCTGCCGCTTACGTCGGCCGGGTCCACGACGCCCAGGTACCGGTCCAGTCTCTGCAGCGCCAGGCGAGCCGACAGGTTCAGGGCTTTCCCGTCCTTCTGCGTGGAATGGTCGAGGATCAGGGCCCCCATCCAGGCTTCCGTGCTGCGACCCAGCTGGCTTCCGAGGTTGTACTTGAGCTCGGGAGTGTAGAGTTCGCGCTGGAACCGGTTGCGCAGCAGCGTAGCCGCGAGGTTGAGGCGCCCCGAAAGACGCTTGTCGAACCGGAGGAAGCCGATCAGTCCGTCCCCCTGCTGGTAAGGCAGGCCCGCCTGCTGGTACGGACAGTACAGCGGTGCGGTGGCCGGACTCGACTTGTACGCCTCGATCGCCGCACCGACCGTCGCATCCGCTTCTTCCGATTGAAGGCAGGTGAGCCCGCGGGCCCGCGGTTCCGCGTCCTGGAGCCCCTGCAGCTGAAGGTCCGCGAACAGCGTGGCGCCCTCCCCCAGGAAGCGCAGCGGCCCGCCGGCCGAGATGTTGAGGGTCGACTGGCCGACGGACGCGTCCTCCGGAGAGAGACGGTCCGTGAGGAACTGGACCCGTGCGTCCCAGCGCTCAGGGTCGCCCCGGCGCGTGGTATAGGAGACCACCCCGGAGAGACTGGAACCGTACTCTGCGCCGAAGCCCCCGGTGATCACTTCGATTTCCGACAGCGCGGTCGGGGAGAACTGCATCCCCTGCCCCTCGGTCGCGGCGTCGACCTGGTTCTTGATCGCCATTCCATCGACCAGGTAGGTCTCCTGCCCCACCCTTCCGCCACGGAAGTGTCCATCCGACACACCGGTGGTCAGCTCCACCGCTTCCTCGACGGTCGTCACCGGAAGTTCCCGCAGAGCCGTTCCGAGCACGATCTGCCGTGTCTCGCTGACTTCGGGCTCGATCAACGGCACCCGCTCGGCCTCCACCCGGATCGGCTCGACGGGTACCGCTGTCGGTTCGAGTTCCAGGGCCAGTTCCGTTTCGCGAGAGGCCCGGACGACAACCGACTCGAGCGCGAGCGCCCTGAACCCGACCAGCTCCACCGTCACATCGTGCCGGCCTGCCGGCAGACCGGCCAACACGAAGCGGCCGGACTCCAGGCTGAGAGTCGACCGATCGAGGTTCTCGATGCGGATCAACACCCCCGCCAGCGGCTGACCCGTGGAGAGATCGATCACGCTGCCCTGGATCCGGCCGGTCGTCTGACCGCTCAACGAGGTGGGCAGGAGCAGAAACGCCATGAGGACGAGAAGGAACACACCCGCAGCGGAAACTCGACTGCCGGATCGGGACGCGTGCGCGCGTCCGGGCGGGGCCAGGCCGGAGGTCAGCGGAACCGGACGCACTCCTCGCACGATTCCGTCGGCAACTCAGCCAGCCTGGTGATGGGGTAGGTGTCGCTCTCTTCGATCGACGGATCGAACAGGTTCCAGGCCAGGAAGCCGTCGTCCGAACGTGGCTCCAGGAGGACCACGATCAGCCGACCCAGGGGCTGGCGCACCGGGACCACGGCGGCTCCCTCGGGGGCGGTGCGCACGACATCCCGCCAGGCACCCCAGGCCTGACGCGGTCGGTGGCCCTGGTACTCTCTCTCGGATGCTCTCGTGGAATCGATCTGAAATTCCGAGACTTCGATCTCGGCGGCGTCGTCGAGGCGAGCGATCTGAATGCCGTGCGCCTCCAGTCGCTCGATCACGGCCGTGAATTCGGGCGGAACCAGGTAGGCGGCCGGCGCTGCGGTCACCTCGCTGGCGCGGAAGGCGCCGTAGTCGGGCATCCTCTCGACGGACCGCTCATCCCGGCGGCGGTACATCAGCGCCCCAGTGTACGGATTGCGCTCTTCGGTCACCGCACCCATCAGCACATCGATCGTATCGCCGGCGAACATCTCGGCCCGCAGGGCCACTTCCATCCCCGGCGCCGGTCCCCCGTCGGCGGCCTCGACGGCTTCGCGCACCCGCGTCGCGTTCGCGAACGTGAAGTCGATCACGGCCTCGACGAAACGGCCGTGCGCCAGGATCCGGTCCTCGAACGTGGCATACGAGTAGGCCTCGCTGAGGATCCCGAAACGGTTCCGAAGCCCGAGGTAGTTGGTCGTGAATCGCGGCCGGTGGTCGAACGTGTACCAGCCTCGCTCACCGCGCATGCCGAACGTCCCCGGGACGTTGCCGTAGTAGAAGAACTCCCACCCGTATCGGTCACGCACGCTTTCGGTGACGGCCGGCAACCACTCCTCGCGTAGCAGCGTCGTGATTCCCGGGTCCGTGGACGGATGAAGCGGAGGTGCGTACGTCAGGTGGTAGGCGTGGAACGTTCCATTCGTCGTATGGAGGTCCAGCGCCACGTGCGGATCGTACTCCTGCACCAGGCGCGACAATGCCCGCGCTTCCGCCGACTCCAGCTTGGCGTTGTCGCGGTTGAGATCCAGGCCCCGTGCATTCGGCCGCCGGCCCATTCCGGCCACTGGCCCGTGCTGCCGGGGACGGTTCCGAAGGCCGATATGCTCGTTCCCATCCGCGTTGTAGATCGGAGCCACGAGGATGACCAGCGAATCGGCCCACCGATCGCGAAGTCCCCGGGCCATCTCCCTCGCCAGGACCTGGGCCGCCTCTTTTCCGGCCACCTCGCCGGCGTGGATGTTCGCGAAGACCAGTACTCGGGTCGCACCGGACGAGCGTACCGCGGCGGCTGACCCATCGGCCACATCACCGAACACGGCCAGCGGCAGCGGGCGTCCTTCTTCGGAATAACCGAAACTGGTGAGCTGAAGCATCGGGTGCCGCCCTTCGAGCCCATCCAGAAACCGCGTGACGTCATGGTACCGGGACGTCTCCCGGTAGTCTGAACGCTCGGGCCGCGTGGACGGCCAGTCCTGCGCGGCAGCCGGACCGATGTCGACGAGAAAGGCGCAGGAACAGAGGATGAGCGCACGGCTGACGAGGTGAATGCGCATGGGGGGTCTGAATCCTCCTCCCGTCCACCACCGATGAGGCCGACACGAGGCGAGAGTGCCGGCGGAATGAGCCAAGATATGGGCCCCCCGGCGCGCCGCAATGCGCCGGAGGGCCCGTGGCGCCTCGAGTGCTACCACTCGATGAGCGCCGCCCCGATCACCATCGCCGGAATCGCCACCGCTACCAGCCAGCCGAGGAACGCGGTCAGAACGGCCTTCCCGGTATCGAAGTCCAGGGCTTGCCGGATCGCCACGATTCCCGTGACCAGGAGCCAGATCCCGACCACAGCCCCCAGGACGTTTCCGAGCACCGGGACGAATCCGAAGATCAGGAGCACGGCCGGCGCCTGGGCATACCCCAGCGTTCGCAGCAGCTCACCCCAGGTGGCCGTTCCCTTCAGGAGCTTGTCGCCGATCAGGTAGGTGATCCCGGCCCACACGAGCCAGCTGAACAGGGCCGCGACCACGCCCACGATGATCCCGTTCTCGCCCTGGTTGAACCCCCCGATGCCGCGAGCTACCGCGGCGATCAACACGACCATCGCCGCCTGGGTCGTCAGGCTGTCATCGTGTTCCACTTCTTCGTACGTCGCGATGTCCAGCATCGCGGCGCCCCTCATTCGATCCCACATGCTCCGTTCGGCCATGGTCTAGCTCCCTCGCTGAGGTGACTCCGTCAAATGGTCGTTGCGCCTGTCGATCCGTCCGTCTATGCGTCCGCGGCCCGTGCCGCCTCGATTCCTGCCTGCTCGTCCACGGTCAGCAGAATCAGTGCTCCCGCAAGGAAGAACACGATCAGGCTCGCGACCGCCACGCGCATCCCGAACGGAACCACGAGCGCCCCGAGGATCATCGGGCCCATGAAGGACGTGACCTTGCCCGAGAACGCGAAGAAGCCGAAGAACTCGCCCCTGTGCTTCTCCGGCACGAAACGGCCCATGAGAGATCGGCTGGCGGACTGGTTGGGTCCGACGAAAATCCCGATCAGAACACCTGCCGCCCAGAACCAGGTCTTGTTCGGGGCTGCCACGGCGATCGCGGTAGCCGTGATCAGTCCGACCAGCGTGATCAGCAGGGTATTCTTGCCTCCCAGCCTGTCATCCACGAAGCCGAACCCAAGTGCCCCGAGCCCGGCCACCACGTTCAGCACGATCCCGAAGGTGAGAACCTCTCCAGGATCGAAACCGAAGGTCGCCTGCGCGTAGATGGCTCCGAAGATGAACACGGTCACCAGGCCGTCGTTGTAGATCAGGCGGGCCAGCAGGAACTTCACGATCTCCCGGTAGCGCTTCACTTCGGCAAACGTGCGTCTCAACTCGCGAAAGGCGCCCGCGATGTCGACCCTGGCCGTCTTCGGCTGGGTCTCCTTTACGAACAGGAACATCGGGATGCTGAACACCACGACCCACACGGCGACCAGGATGTTGGTGGCGCGGACGTTGAAGTTGTCCGCCGTGGAAAGAAAGCTGAGGTGCGTCGACTCATCGACGAACAGGAACAGGGCCAGGACCATCACCACCAGGCCGCCGATGTACCCGATGCCCCACCCGTACCCGGATACGCGCCCGATCCGGTCCTCGGTGACCAGGTCTGGCAGAAACGAGTTGTACAGAACGGTGGCCATTTCGAAGGCCACGTTCGCCACGACGTAGATCGTCAGTGCCTTGAGGACCGCATGGCTCTGGTTCGGGGTCACGAACGTCAGCAGAACGGTGAATCCCGCGCACACCAGGGTCATGAGGATCAGGTAGCGCCGGCGGCGACCGCTGCGATCCGCCACCGCGCCCAGGATCGGAGACAGGACTGCGACGAGGATGGCGGTCGCGATGACGCCGCGCGACCACAATGCCATCCCCATTTCCTCGGTCGGTGCGAAGGCCCGGGTGAAGTAGGTGTTGTAGATGAACGTCCCGACGAGCGTGTTGAATGCGGATATCGCCCAGTCATACGAGATCCAGGAGCGAACCGCCCGTCGATCGTTCATGTCTTGTACCACTCCAGTGCGAGATCGGCGGCAGGCTCGATACGGTCCCGCAACGCTTGCAGATCAGCCGGACTCATGGGCTCGAACTCCCGCGCCAGGCGCGCGTTGTGGCGCACCAGGTCCGGCCTCTCCATTCCCACCACGGCTACGTTCACCGGGAGCGACCACACGTAGCGCAGAGTCTCCTCGATCGTACAGATCCCCTCGCGTAGAAGGCGTCCGTCCGCCGATGTCTTCATGGCAATCATCCCGATATCCCTTGCCACGATATCTACGAGGACCTGTCGTTGGAAGCTCCGCTGGTGGTAGTCGATCGGGTTGATCGGGAATTGGAACGTGTCGAACTGCCAGCCGTCGTCCCAGTACTCGAGAGCGCGGCGGTGTGCGGCGGGCGTCACGTGACCCGTAACGCCGACGAACCGCACGAGCCCTTCATCCCGGGCCCGCATGATATACTCCATGGCTCCGCCGGGGCGGAAGGCGCGGTCCACATCCTCCACGCTCTTGGTGCTGTGAAGCTGCCAGACGTCCAGGTAGTCGGTGCGCAGGCGCTCGAGACTGCCCTCCAGGTGCCGCCGGGCGCTGTCGGCGCTCCGGTCACGCGGCGAGTGCGTCTTCGTCATGATCAGGACATCGGAGCGAACGCCCTCCAGGGCGGCCCCCAACCAGCGCTCCGCCTTGCCGTTCTGGTAGGACTCGGCGTTGTCGAAGAAGCGGATTCCCTCCTCGAGAGCGGTCTCCACCAGCACGCGGGCAGCGGACTCGGACTCGGCGCGGCCGACGTGGTGGCCGCCGAGCGCGAGGATCGGGACGTCCAGGCCGGTGCGGCCGAGGCGTCGAGTGGGAAGCGTCGTCGGTGGCAGGACACCGCGCCCGAAAGGGCTGCTGGCAGAAGCGCCGCGGCTACCGACCGGAATCCCCAGTCCAGCCATGACCGCGGCTATCGTGCGTGCGAACGTGCGTCTATCCAAAGCGCCCCTCCTCGGTGGGAGGAGCGCAATGTAAGCCCCTTACCGGTGCTGCGGGAAATCCGGCCGCGTCAGGGCAGCAGCGACACCGCCTCTGCTTCTCCCTCGGCTTCCGGCACCAGCTTCACTTCGACGTAGTTGTCGAAATCGAAGTACAGCGCGGCCGCTTCGCCGATTGCCTCGGCCGTGAGCTCGTCGACCAGGCGTTCGTAGTCGAGGATCAGCCTGAGATCTTCGTCGTTCCGGTCGTACACGTTGAGTACCGACAGCCAGAAGCCGTTTTCCCTGAGGTCCGTCTCGCGCTGCCGGCGCTGGGTCTCCTTGACCTTGGCCAGGTTCTCTTCCGACGCGCCGTGCGCCGCCAGGCTGTCGATGGCCGAAAAGGCCGCCTCGGTCAACTCGTCCAGTCGCTCGGGATCGGCCCCGAACGCGACACGCACGCTGTAGCGTTCGCGCGGCTCGCGCGACCCGGATCCGTACGCTCCCACGCCGTAGGTTCCGCCCATGTCCTCGCGCAGGATCTCGCGCAACATGTTGCGGAGGACCTCGGTCATGGACTGCAGCGTGTAGCGGTTCTCTCGATCGAAGTCAAAGTCCCCGGTGAAGATCAGGGTCTGACGGCCCTTGGGCTCGAGTCCCTTCCTGACCGTGCGCTGGACCACCCCGGTCGGCGGCTCCATCCCAACGTCGCGCCAAGTTTCCTCGCGACCCGACGACGGAAGCGCGGCCAGGTACTGCTCCACGAGCGGCAGCAACTCGTCCGGATCGAACGCGCCCACCAGGGTGAACGTGAAGTCACCAGCATCGGCGAATCGCTCGCGATAGAACTCCAGCGCAACGTCGAGGTCGATCCTGTCGATCATGTCTGCCGTAGGGGGCAGGTACCTGGGGTGATACTGCGCCATCACGGCGCCCACGGAATCGCCGTACACGGCTTCCGGGCTCGCACCCCGGTTCGCCAGCACGGTGCCCATGCGCGAGCGGAACGCCGCGACCGCCGTCTCGTCACGCCGGGGTGCCGTGAAGTACAGGTACACCAGCTGGAACAGGGTCTCCAGATCTCTTGGCGAGGCGCTCCCGGACATTCCCTCGCCCAGTTCCGAAATCGAGGGACCGACCGACACGGCCTTCCCCGCCAGCTTCTTCTGCAGATCCACGGCACTGAAATCGCCGACGCCCCCGACGCTCACCAGCGTAGCCGCCCAGGAGGCCGACTCGTAGTCATCGTCCGACGAGAGAGAGGTGCCTCCCGGGCTCCTGCCGTTGAACAGCACCTCGTCTTCCTTGAAGTCCGTCGGCTTCAGGATCAGCCGCGCCCCGTTGCTCAGTTTCCAGACCTGGACGCCGAGTTCAGGAATGTCCTCGCGAGCCACGACCGATCCGGGGACGGGCAGCTCTGCGAGAAGGGGAAGGTCCGAGCCCGCGTCGTCCCAGGGCTCGATGTCGGCTGCCACGGCGGCTCCGAACACCGCGGCCAGGCCCACTTCGTCGGGCACGGTGATGCCATCCTTCTCCGGCGAGGCGGCCAGGATCACCCGGTTCTCATCGCCGATCCACTCGCGAGCAACATCGTTCACCTCGCTCAGCTCGATCGACGGAAGGAAGCGTCGGGCCAGGGCGTACTCGTACTCGATCCCCGGAATCGGCTCCGCGTTCAGGAACGCACGCACGTACTCGGAGGCCAGTCGCGAGGATTCGCGTTTGTCACGCTCGGTGTACGCGCGTTCGTAGGAGCGCAGGACGTCCGCCTTCTGGCGTTCCAGCTCCGACTCGGTGAAGCCGTAGCGAGACACCCGTTCGGCCTCCACCAGTACCCGCTCGAGGCCCTGTTCGATCTCGCCGTCCTTGACGGTCGCCCCCAGCTGGTAGACGTCCGACTCGCGCACGAACCTCCCCTTTCCGGAGCCGGCTCCCAGGAAAGGCGGATCCTCACTGGACTGCGTGATCTCGAACATCCGGAAGTTGAACATCGAGTTGTACGCCTGCTCGACGAACGTCCGGCGATAGTCCCCGTGCGAGGCATCCTCCGACACCGGGAGCTTCCAGGCGACACTCACGTTGGACAGCGTAAGCTCGGGATCCGTGGCGATCGAGAACAGCGTCTCCTCGTGCCCGGGAACCGCGACCGCGGGGCGAGGTCGCGCGACCTCGGGTCCCTCGAGGCCCCCGAAGTGCCGGTGAATGAGATCCCGGATCCACTCGGGGTCGAAGTCCCCGACGGCCACCACGGCCATCAGGTCCGGTCGATACCAGTCCGAGTAGAAGCGTTTGAGGGTGGCATGATCGAATGTCTCGAGCACCTCGGGATCACCGATCGGAAGGCGCTCGGCGTAGAGCGATCCCTGGAAGAGAACCGGGAACTGCTGGTCTCGGATTCGCGAGTAGGCCCCCTGCCCCAGGCGCCACTCTTCCAGGACCACCCCGCGCTCTTTTTCGACCTCGAGCGAGTCGAAGGCCAGGCCATGCGCCCAGTCCTCGAGGATCTGGAAGGCGGTCTCGACGATCTCGGTGCTGTCGGTGGGAACGGTAAGCATGTACACCGTCTCATCGAAGCCCGTGTAGGCGTTCACGTCGGCGCCGAACCGCATCCCGATGAACTGCAGGTAGTCGATGAGCTCCTGCTTCTCGAAGTGCTCGGTGCCGTTGAAGGCCATGTGCTCGAGAAAGTGGGCCAGCCCAAGCTGATCGCCGTCTTCGAGCACGGACCCGGCATTGACCACGAGTCGGAGTTCCGCGCGCTTCTCGGGTCGTTCGTTGGCCCGGATGTAGTAGCGGAGACCGTTGTCCAGTTGCCCCACGGTCACCGCCGGATCGATGGGCAGGGCCTCGCCGAGATCCGCGGTGAAGGCCATCGCCGTATCCGCCAGAGCCTGGGCCGGGAGCCGGCCCGGCGAGACCACGATCGCGAGGCCCGCTCCGCCGGCCAGTGCCAGGGCCAGAGCGCCACCTCGAATGTTCCTATTGAGACGCATGAAGATCGTCCTGTCCGTTTGGTCGTTTTCCCGCATCTGCGTGGGCGGCCATGCTTCCGGCCGGAACACGCGATCGCTACGACAATACCGGCCAGCGGAGGCAGCGTTCCGTGCACCAACGAAAGCCGCCGGCGACCCGAAGGTCACCGGCGGCGGCACATCACTCCTGGAACGGGCGGGCTCAGACGATGCCGTACCCGACCATGGCGTTCGCGACTTTCACGAATCCGCCGATGTTCGATCCGTTCACGTAGTCCACGTAGCCGTCATCCGCTCCGCCGTAGATGACGCACTGCTCGTGGATGTCGTCCATGATCTTGTTGAGCTTGCCGTCGACCTCATCGCGCGTCCACGCGATGCGGGACGAGTTCTGGCTCTGCTCCAGGCCGGAGACCGCCACACCACCGGCGTTGGCCGCCTTGCCCGGACCGTACATGATCTTGGCTTCCTGGAACACCGAGACGGCATCCGCGTCGCTGGGCATGTTGGCGCCTTCCGCGACTCCGATGCATCCGTTGTCCACCAGGGTGCGCGCGTCCTCGCCGTCGAGCTCGTTCTGCGTGGCGCTCGGGAAGGCCAGGTCGCAGGGGACGACCCATGGACGCTTGCCGGGCAGGTACTCGCAGCCGAAGTGCTCGGCGTACTCGCTGATCCGGCCGCGGCGCACTTCCTTGAGTTCCTTGATCCACGCGAGCTTCTCGCGATCGATGCCGTTCGGGTCGTGGATCGTCCCGCCGGAGTCCGAGGCCGTAATGGCCGTAGCTCCGAGGTCCAGAAGCTTCTCGATCGTGTAGATCGCCACGTTGCCCGAGCCGGAGACGGTGCACTTCTTCCCCTTCAGTCCGTCGCCCCGGTGCTTGAGCATGTTCTCCATGAAGTAGACCGTGCCGTAACCGGTCGCCTCGGTGCGGATGAGGCTGCCGCCGAAGGCCAGGCCCTTACCGGTCAGGATCCCGTCGAACTCGTTCCGCAGGCGCTTGTACTGACCGAACAGGTAGCCGATCTCGCGCGCTCCGACGCCGATGTCGCCGGCGGGTACGTCCGTCCGGGCGCCGATGTGCCGGTACAGCTCGGTCATCATCGACTGGCAGAACCGCATGACCTCGCGGTCGCTCTTGCCCTTGGGATCGAAGTTGGCGCCACCCTTACCGCCACCCATGGGCAGCGTGGTGAGGCTGTTCTTGAACACCTGTTCGAAGCCCAGGAACTTCAGGATGCTCTGGTTCACCGTGGGGTGGAAACGGAGCCCACCCTTGTAGGGTCCGATCGAGTTGTTGAACTGGACTCTCCAGGCGCGGTCGGCCCGTACGTTGCCCTCGTCATCTTCCCACGAGACGCGGAAGATGATGATTCTGTCGGGCTCGGTGAGCCGCTCGAGAATCTTCTCCTTGCGGTAGACGGGGTGGTCGAACGTGAACGGGATGACGCTGTGCGCGACCTCGCGCACGGCTTGATGGAATTCCGACTCGCCCGGATTGCGCTTGATGACCTTGGCCATGAAGCGCTCGATCTCCTGACGGATCTCATTATTGGCGGGGCTGCTCATGCTCCGTGTTCCTTTCATGGTAACCGGTGGATCACCCTGTACACCCCCGGGAAACTGCGATTCCTATATCAAGAATCGTGCTACGGGGAGGTGCGTTCAGGCCGGTTCGATGACCGGTCGGTGACCCGGCGATGAAGGCCTGATGAGTGGCACGGATAACGACATGATCTGGCGTCAGTCCACGTCCCTTTCGACCAGTCCGTGGATCAGTCGGGAGGCGAGTTCAGCAGGCATCCCGAAGTCGGTGGCACGCCGGTACGCTGCGCCCAGGATCTCCAGTTCACCGCCGTCGAACCAGACGCCACCGCATTCCGGGCACCGGTCCACGATGACATTCTGGATGACCTCTTTTCGCATTGGGTAGCCGTCGTGCTGGCAGAGCATGGTTTCCTCACGCTCCGCCTTCAGCTTCAGCTCGCAGTCCATGCAGGTGGGAACACCTTCGAACTCCGTGCGGGTTCTACGTTTACCGCATCGAACGCACGTCTCGCCTATGGACTCCTCGCCCGACTCGATGACATGTCGGATCACGAGTTGAGATAGATCGGCGAGCGCCTTGAGAGGGATCGGCCGCTCGACCACCTGGTACGCCTCGTTGAAGTAGCGAGCCGGATAGTACCGCACGCGCTCGCAGTCGAAGTCCACCACGAGGAAGTCACCTGCTTCGGCTCCGACGGTGCCGTGGATCGTCTGGACGACGGCGGGCTCCTTGAGCCTCGCGCCGTACACGCGACCGGTGCGGCTGTAGATGCGCCACTCCACGTTATCCTCCGGGATCGTCCGGCTCATCAGGTCACGACCCAACCACCACCGCCCCTAGAAGTTATCGTGATCCTAACGGGTACCCCACCGGGTTGTCACCACCCGGCGATGCGGGCGCTCTCCAGGGGTGGACCGAAGGGCGCGCTTCGGGACTTCCTGTCCCGTCGAAACCCACGCCGCCCCCGGACTCGTATGATCTGGTATGCGAAGGTCGGATCCTGGCGGATCCCGCCCGGATGACTCAACCAGGAGGTCGATTGTGGCGGACGACAAGAACGAGGAATCAGTTCAGCCCGAGGCCGAAGTAGACGGCGTCGAGGTCGAAGTCGAAGTCGAAGCGGAAGAAGTGAAGGAAGACGCCGAGGAAGGCTCCGGCGAGACGCGCGAGGAGTACTCGGTATGCGGCGAAGACCTGCTGGCGCGGGTCAAGGAGTTGGTGCGGGAGGGCAACATCCGGCGCATCACGATCCGCTCCGATGAAGGCAACACCCTGATCGAGATACCCCTGGCCATCGGTGTGGTCGGTGCGATGCTGCTGCCGGTGTGGGCAGCGATCGGTGCGATCGCGGCGCTGGTGACGAACTGTACGATCGCCGTCGAGCGCCGGGAGGACTGATCCTCCCGGCCTCGGCTGGACGCGTGAGCGTCCGGCTATGGGGTCTCGAAGGCTATGGGTAGATCGGTCCATGCCGCGACCCGACGGTCGCGGCTCATGGCCGGCTTGAATCGCATCACCTGAACCGTCGCCATGACGGCGGCATCCAGGTGGGGATCCCCGCTCGATTCCGCGAGCAGTGAGTCGGCGGCCCGACCCGTTTCATCCACCCTCACCCGAACCACGACCTTCCCCTCGCGTCGCTCGTTCGGACGGTACTGACGGAGCAGTTGCTCCGAGACCTCATCCCAGTTCTGCAGCATCGGGGGGATCTCAGAGACGGCGAGTACGTCGCTGTCCTTCTCGACCAGCACCATGGTGAACCGGGGGGCGGCGGGAGCCGGCCGGTCTCCCAGCGGGTCGGCCGACACCGTGGTCACCCGCAGCAGGTCCGACCCGGTTGCCGGCTCCGCGTCCGTCGAGCGGACGGGATTCGCCCGCGGAATGCCGCCGGAGAATCCGGCCGCCTGTCCCTGGCTGCGACAGCGGTTGATCTCCCCCAGGACGGGATCTCCGTGTGGCAGCGCCGACAGGTCGCGCCGGTCGCGCTCCGTCGGCCGGAAGCTGACGCAGTTCATCTTGACGATGTGCACCACTTCGTCCGTCGTGTAGTCGCCTGTGGCCAGCATCCTCACGAGGTCGGCCTTCAGAAGGGGACCCGTGGCTTCCTCCGCCTCCTGGCCGCCAACCGGAGACGCCGCCAGGGCAAGACCACACGCGAGGACGACGCCGGCCGCCCTCGCTCGTCGGACCGTTTCGATCCCACTCATTTCATATACCTCCACCGGGCGGCGTCCGGGCCGAACTCCACCCCTGGAATCCGGGACCGGGGTTGCCGCTGTCACGGTCAGAATCCGCAACGGCCGTACCCGATCGTCGGATGTGGAGGTAATTGACGTATTCACAAGCACCTGGGCGGTTTTTCCACAAGCGGAACCGTGGGCCGGATCTCGCGCTCATCGTGCAAAAAAGATCATAGCGCCGCGTTCGTGCAGTAGAACGGCACGCGTCGTCGCTCGCGAAACGTTGACGCTACCGGTGCGGAGGCAGAGTTTCGATCCGTCGGGGCGGGCGCCGCGCGGGTTCGCCGATTCCTCTCGAAACCCCTTCAAGGGCGACCGGACTGGACATGGCGCGACCCGGATCCTCCATGACTGCCACGACCCTCGTTCTCGCGGCATGCGCCGTAGCGCTGTCGTGTGATGAGGCGCCGCGCCCCGTGACGACCGCGGCCCACCTTTCCGACGTCCCACAACCGGCCATCGACTGGCGACCCGAAGTGTACGCCGCCCCGCGCGCAGCGGACGCTCCGGTCATCGATGGTGCGCTGGACGATCCGGCGTGGCAGAAGGCGCCGTGGACCGCGGATTTCGTGGACATCCAGGGCGGTTCGATGCCGACCCCCCGATACCGCACGCGGGCCCGCCTGCTGTGGAACGAGGAGTACCTGTTCATAGGGGCGGTGATGGACGAACCGCACGTATGGGGTACGCTGACCGAGCGGGACGCGGTCATCTATCACGACAACGATTTCGAGGTGTTCATCGACCCCGACGCGGATACTCACCTGTACTACGAGTTGGAGATCAACGCGCTCGACACCGTGTGGGACCTGATGCTGATCAAGCCGTATCGGGACGGGGGGCCGGCGATCGATGCGTGGGACATCCAGGGTCTGCGAACGGGTGTCGAGGTGGACGGAACGCTCAACGATCCAACGGACGAGGACCGTGGGTGGAGCGTCGAGATCGCGATCCCGTGGACGGTGCTGGAAGAGGCCGCCGGACGCCCGGTTCCACCGGCGCCGGGGGATCGCTGGCGCTTCAACTTCTCGCGCGTGCAATGGCGCTCGGAGATCGTGGACGGGAAGTACGTGAAGCTGGCCGATCCCGGGACCGGCGAGCCACTCGACGAAGACAACTGGGTGTGGTCTCCCCAGGGGCTCATCGCCATGCATTACCCGGAGATGTGGGGCATCGTCGAGTTCGTCGAGTCCGAGTCCGGGGAGGCGACCTCGAGTCTCACCGAATCCGAGCGGGCCCTGTGGACCCTGCGCCAGGTGTACTACCGGCAGCGAGAGCGCGTGGCGGATGGCGGCTCGTGGGCGGGCACGGCCGAAGAACTGGGCCTCTCATCCCCTGTCGACACCGGGCTGGCCTGGCCTCCGACCGTGTACCTCACTCCCTCCGGCTTCGAGGCTACGCTGCCCCTCGACGACGGGCGCGTCGCCCACATCGCCGAAGACGGCCGCACCTGGGTCTCGGACTGACCGCATGCACTTCTCCGCCGTCGACTGGACAATCCTCGTGGCGGTTTACGTGGCCATGGTTGCGGGGGTACTGCTGCTCAAGCCGTTCATGCGCAGCGTGGCGGACTTCCTGGCAGCCGGCCGCACAGCGGGCCGCTACCTGCTGTCCGTGTCACAGGGCGTGGCCGCGCTCGGCGCCATCACGGTCGTCGGGTACCTGGAGCAGAACTTCGTGGCCGGCTTTTCGCTCACCTGGTGGGGGTTCTCGCAGGCGATCGTGATCCTGATCCTCACCGTGAGCGGCTTCGTCATCTACCGGTTCCGGCAGACCCGCTCACTGACCCTCCCGGAGTTCTTCGAACGGCGCTACAGCCGGAGATTCAGGGTGTTCACGGGCATGCTCGCTTTCGTGGCCGGGCTGATCAACTTCGGCATCTTCCCGGCGGTGGGGGCACGCTTCTTCATCCATTATATCGGACTTCCGGACACTCTTTCGATCGCGGGCCTGAGCGTCGGGACCTTCCCACTCCTCATGCTTGGCCTGCTCGGCACGG
>JAMJQV010000095.1 GCA_023554435.1 Gemmatimonadota bacterium
AGGGCCGACGGTCTCCGCGTGGTCGGCGCCGAGTACTCCCTGGACACGGGCCTGGTCGAGTTCTTCGACGACGCCCGACCCTGACGGCCCTGGGTGGCCGCTAGCGCAGACCCCGCACCGCGTCCCCTCTGATCTCGAGGACTTCAGGCCGCCCCCCATAGTGCTCGGCCATGCCGACATCGATGCACCACACACGCCCTCCGCAGTAGGACGTGATTCCGGCGTCCTGAATGGTGTGGCCGACCACGATTCTCTCGGCGTCCAGGCCCTCGAGCACCATGGTCAGGGTGTCGCAGGCCGCCAGGTCAGGAGCATCGGAATAGAGACGGTTCCACACGGGACTCAGGTCACCGCGGATCCACTCCGGCTGCGGCTCCTCACCACGTAGCCATGCGCGGACTCTCTCGTTCATCCATTCGAGTCCGAAGTCCACGTGCTCGGGGAGGACGCCTCCGTGTGTGAAGAGAGTCTGGCCCACGATCAGAAACGTGTTGTTCTCGGCCAGAAGACGAGCAAACTCTCCGCCGGGGCGCAGCGCCTGGGCCCGGGCTCTCTGGTGTGGCTCGAGCGTAGCGAGAAACGAGTCCACTGTCACCACATCAGCCACGTCTTCGAAGTCGGTCCAGCCGCCATCGGTGACGTAGCGATAGTCAACGTACGCGTTCATCAGCTCGTGATTGCCGTTGAGCACGTGAACGGCTCCGCCCACTCCCTCGGCCTGCTGGCCGAGATCCTCAAACAGGCGGAAGATTGCCTCTTCTTCGTCTCCCCGGTCCAGGATGTCGCCGGTCTGAACGACGACGAGGCCTCCACCGATCCACCGGTCGAGGGAGTCGATGGCACCTGCCAGTCGCAGGGCCGCGCGTGCGGCGGACAGGTCTCCGTGCAGGTCGCCGATGGCTACCACGCGCGCGGGCGCCTCGAACCGGGTGGCGTACGGATCCGGATCCGGAGTCGGCTCCGGTCGCGAGGACTCGAACGTGCACGCGCCCAGGGCGAGCGCTGCGAGACCTGCCAGAAGGCTGGGGAGTGGGGAACGCTCCCTCATTGCGGAATCACCGGCAGGCGGATCTGGGACGGGTACTCGACCGAGTGATGGACCTGGTTGTTCGCCACCACTCCCTCCGTCTCGTCGTAGTTGTTGCCGCCGGTGTTCAGGTTTCGGGTGAAGCGCGGGAAGTTCGAGCTCGAGACCTCGATTCTGAGGCTGTGCCCGGGAGCGAAGTAGTTGGACGTGGACATGGGGCTCACCTCGACCTCATACACCTGGCCCGGCTCCATGAACACCTGGCGGTCGTAGCCCTCGCGGTAGCGTACCCGCTGTATGGTCTCGTCCAGGTTGTATGCCCGCCCGTCCGGATGGACGTCGATCAGTTTCACGGTGAAGTCCGTGTCAGGCGCGTCCGACGACACGTACAGTGTGACGCCGATCGTGCCACTGACTTCGAGGCCGTCGGCGAAGGGCTCGGTGGTGTAGACGAGGACATCCTCGCGGTTCGCTTCGATCTCGCTCTGGTCGAATGCGCCGGCCCGGATGGCGCCGCCGGTGCAGCACACGTTTCCGCCGTACGACATCACCGGATCCATCGGATCGTAGGCGAACGCGTCGTGTCCACCATCGGCCGCCGGCGGTTCCGTACTCAGGACGCCGTCACCATCCAGCGTGTTCGCCCCCGACGACGAGTCCAGGTAAAGGGTCATCGCCTCGGCGCCTTCCGGAGGCCAGCTATCGGAGGTGCTCCACTCGTTCGATCCCATGGTGTAATAGCGCACCTTCGGCAGCGTATCCGTGATCCCGTTCGCCTCGTCCTTCAGCCAGTGATCGAACCACCCGTAGATGAGGTCGCTGTACTCCCAGCGGGCGTCCCCGACGTCCCGCTCGCCGACTACAGTGTTCTCGTCGGCGCGAGTGTAGGCGCAGTGCCCGACCGGTGCCACCATGGCGAACTGGTTGTCACGCGTCTCGGCATCGATCCCGTTCAGTCGCACGTGGTTGAACAGGGCGAGGTTGGGTCCGATCGAGACATCGTACCAGGACATGAACCACAGGCTCGGAACGCCGAAGGGCTCGTCGTCATGGTACAGGCCGCCACGGTACCAGGCCGGGTCGTTCGGAGTTCGCTGGATCATGCGGCCGCCCGTGGCCACGGGGGCGGGGTCCGCATACACGCCCTCCGGACCATCGACGCTCCGCATCAGGTCCTCGAGCGGCAGGTGCCAGAAGGCCTCGGGCCAGTCCACTCGTGGCATCTCCGGCGACAGGTCGAAGTAGCGGGCCACTCGCGCCCGGTCATCCGCATCCAAGTCCGGATCGAACTGCGGCCGCTGCGTGTTCTGCACCCCGTACAGCCACGAGAAGAAGAGCATCTGCTCGGCTCCGCCGCGATACCAGTTGCCCTGCTCGAACCAGTCGCCGATGCGTCCGACGCCCGCTCCGAAGCCCTGCGGCACCATCGCCGCGTGCGCAGGGTGGTCCAACGAGGCGAGCCCCATCTGCCACTCGGCCGTGGACGAGCAACCGTAGGTCCCGACCTTGCCATTGGACCAGGGTTGGTCTGCGATCCACGTGAGGGCGTCGTATCCATCGGTCTTCGGCGGGCCGAGGATGTCCCACTCTCCCTCGGAGTAGAATTTCCCGCGCTCGTTCTGGTTTACGTAGGCGTAGCCCCGCTTCACGGCATCCAGGGGCCGCCGCAGCATCCACGACCGCATTTCGCCGTCGCCCCACAGGTTCATGTTGTAAGGGGTCTTCACGAAGATGGTGGGCACCGGCTCGTCACCCGATGTCTTCGGGCGGTAGACGTGCGTGGCCAGCCGTACTCCGTCCCGCATCGGCATCATGACCATCTCTTCGACGATCGCGATCTCGTTGAGCTTGGCCCACAGGTCTTCCGCCTGTTCGTCAGCCGCCTGTGGGGAGGCGTCGGCCGACTCGTCGGGTGGAGCCTGTTGGCAGGCGGAGAACAAAGCGACGAAAGACACTGCGGTAGCAGTCAGAACAGAGCGGAGCATGGTCATCATGGCTCGAGCCTCGTGGCGGTAGGTGGAAGCGACAGGATAGGCGCCGCTGGCCGCGGTGTCGACATCGTGGCAGTCCGCGAGGTCCACATCGTAACTTGCCTCTCCGTCCATCTGCTTCGCGTTCCGTTGGAGACACGGCATGAACCTCCGGACAATTTCGCTACAGGTCGCCCTTCTCGTTGTCCTCGGCATCGCGCCGGGGTCGCTCAATCTGGTCGCCCAGGAGCACCCGTACGTCCCTCCCTCGGATCCGCAGGTGCGCGAGACTCTGGAAGAGTGGCGGGACCTGAAGTTCGGCCTGCTGATGCACTGGGGCCTCTACGCACAACTGGGGATCGTGGAATCGTGGGCTCTGTGCTCCGAAGACCAACCCTTCCAGGACCGCGGCGGCATGCCGTACACCGAGTTCAAGGAGATGTACTTCGGGCTGATCCGGGAGTTCAATCCGCGGCAATTCGATCCGGTCCCGTGGGCCGAAGCGGCCCGGGACGCCGGCATGCGATACGTGGTGTTCACGACCAAGCACCACGATGGCTTCAGCATGTGGGACACCAGGCAGACGGACTTCCGGATCACCGGCCCGGACAGCCCGTTCCGGGACCACCCGAAGGCGAACGTGGTCAAAGAGGTCTTCGAGGCCTTCCGGGCCCGGGACTTCATGATCGGGGCCTACTTCTCGAAGGCGGACTGGCACCATCCGGACTACTGGTCACCCCTGTGGGCGACGCCCAATCGCAACAACAACTACGACACCCGGAAGTACCCGGAGAAGTGGCAGAGCTTCCGGGACTTCACCTACAACCAGGTCGAAGAGTTGATGACCACGATGGGGCGCGTGGACATCCTGTGGCTGGATGGTGGCTGGGTTCGTCCCGATTCCACGATCAACGACGAAGTCCGCTCGTGGGGCTTCGACATCGCCCCATGGGAGCAGGACATCCACATGCCGCGCATCGCGTCCATGGCCCGAGCGCACCAGCCGGGGCTGCTGATCGTGGATCGGACGGTGCACGGCGAGTTCGAGAACTACCGGACACCGGAGCAGCACGTCCCACCGGGAGGCCTGCCGTATCCGTGGGAGACCAACATGACCCTGACCCAGAGCTGGGGTCACAACTTCAACCCGACCCACAAGAGCCCCGAACGGGTCATCCACACTCTGATCGACGTCGTATCCAAGGGCGGGAACTACCTGCTCAACGTGGCGCCGACACCAGACGGCACCTTCGAAGACGGGGCCTACGCGATCCTGGCCGAGATCGGTCGATGGATGCGGGTGAACGGTGAAGGCATCTACGGGACGAGGCTGCACGAGCCGTTCAGCGAGGGCGAGACCGTGCGGTTCACCCGGAGCAAGGATGGCCGCACGGTCTACGTGTTCCTGCTCGAGTGGCCCGGCGAGGACCTCCACCTGCGGTCCGTCCAGGTGCAGGAAGGCAGCGATATCGTACTGCTGGGCCACGGGCAGTCCCTGGAGTGGTCCTCAGGCGCAGACGGCTTCCACATCCAGCTTCCCCCGGGACTGGAGGAAGCTGGCACTCATGCCTGGGCCATTCGAATCACCGCACCCGAGTAGTCAGGACCCGGCGATCGCCTCGACGGTTACTCGCCGCCCATCGGTCGGGCCTCGAACGTGTTCGTCATCAGGTCGTCGTCCCACCCGCCCGTGACGTGGATGAAGGCCTTCGCGTCGAACAGGAACGCCTTGATCAGGTTGTGGTTCAGGTAGGCGTAGACACCGTCCTGATGGAACGTGTATACGGCGGCTGCCGTGCCCCCGGCGACGACGTCCCACGACTCGAGCCCCTGGTCCGGCCGGTTGTTCAGCTTCCCGTAGGGCCACACCCAGTCGCCGTGTCCGCCGATCAGATGCGGAAACGACGGGTTGTTGGCCTGGGAATGCAGCATGAGGACCGTCTCGCCTACCTCGGCTTCGAGCCGAATGTCCTGGGTGAGTGCCCCGTACTTGCCGTTGAAGGCGATATGCGTCGGGGTCAGGCCGCGCATGACCCCGAGCATAGGACCCATCTGCGAAGCGAAGTTGTCGAAGCGAAGCGAGGTTCCGTCCTCGTTCAT
>JAMJQV010000096.1 GCA_023554435.1 Gemmatimonadota bacterium
GCCCGCTCTCCTGGAGGCGCTCGACAACGTCACGGAGACGGGCTTCTGGATTAACCGATTCGTCACCCCCGGTATCGACCAGCGTGGGCGCACCCGCGAGCAGTCGGTGGCGAACTTCACGGCCGACGTTCAGGAAATGCGAGATCGCCTGCGGAGCCCGGATCCCATTTTCGGGGGCGGTCACACGGCTGAGGCCGAGATCAGGGCGTTTCACGCCGAATTGGCGCGGGCGTTCTCGATTGCGGCATCCGGGGAGCCAATGCCGTTCGGCACCAGCACTCCGCAGGGCGAGGAAATTGCCGCGCAGGCGAGAGCCATCCTGCTCGACCACGTGCTCTTCCCGTACAATCGCCTCCTGGGCATCAAGAAGACGCACGACTCCACCCGCGAATACGGGGCGCGGGCGTCCGGGGCGTTCAGTCGCTGGGCCATACACTCCGAGCACATTCCCGATGAGCGCCTGGCAGCGGTCCGGTACGTATTCGTCCGCCTGCTCGACGGGGTGGAAGAAGTTCGAGCGCACAACAAGTCGGTGTGGCACGATGAACGCCTCGTCTGGCTTCCCCTCCAGTACGGGCTCCTGCCGGAAGAGCACGACTCGAACCCGGAACTGGACGCAATCATCGAGCGTGCCGTACAGCGTGACTTCACGGACGGGAACAACGCGTGGTACATCATCAACGCGCAGTTCCAGTTCGAGCTCGCCAAGGCGCTGGAACGGGCCGAGGATTACCACGTCCTGTGGATCCACGACATCCGCGGCATCACGGGTACGGGCGATCCGGACAGGGTGAGCCTGTTCCACGTCAACCTCTACATCGAGACGCTTACCAGGAGGGTGCGGGAGTACGACCAGACGGGCAAGCTGCCCACGTACATGATCTTCATGGACCAGCACTACTACGAGATCAACAAAGCCCGCCGGTGGATCAGCTACCTCGAAGATCCGATGCACTACCGGTACGATTTCCCGGACGGATTCGAGTGGATGGCGGACTCGCTGGCCGTAACTCAGGCAGCATTGCGAGATGCCGTGGCGGAATCCAGGCTCCTGCAGGCGGAGGCCAGCCAGTACGGCCAGGACTGGCTCCGCAAGCGCATCAAGGTGCACGCCAGCATAACGAATCCAGCCGATCCCACCTATTGGGCCAGCGAGCCTTTCCCCGTGGTCTCATGGCCGGACAACGTGATGCGGGACCACCGCAAGATCGCCTTCTACGACATCACGGAGGACGATCCATACCGTGGAATGGTCATCTACAGCGGCATGGGCATCGGCGAGCATTACATGGGTCCGACCTGGGAGGATCGCGCCGTAATGCTTGAGGGCCCGGCCGCTCTCGACATGAAGAACGCGGCCCGCGAGCTCCTGCTGAACCAGGGATTCGAGCCGGACGAGATCCCGGTGCCGCTGCAGGAGAGGCAGCTGGCCGCCGACTACTGGGACCGGGTGGAAGCATTCATGCGCGACTTCCAGGATGGCGCCCGGGCGATGGAGTTGCACAGTGGGACCGGGTACGTGTACAAGCCGATCAACGTGGCCCGGGCGGTGCTCTTCACGCTGGCGCCGCCGGGTACGGTCATGGTCCTGCCGGATTCATTGTGGCACGCTCCCCTGTGGGCCTCGATGCTGGTCGGAACCTGCCTGCGGGGCGGGCGGGTGTTGATCATCCATCCTTCCCAGCGGAACGCACCCGGCCAGGCGTTCATGACCCTGTCGCGGGCCAACGAATTGTTCGAGCGCCTGATCATCATCCAACACGAGATGGCCGACGAAATCGCCGCGGTGCACGGCCAGCTTCGTACCGGGCTGTACGACACGGACATCGATGTGGCGAACGTGCCGGCCCGGCTGAAGGCCGCGGCTGAGGGGCTCGGGACGCCCTGGCTCAGAGAAACGTTCGAGATCCCAGCGGACTGGAGCCCAATGTTCGCGGACCCGGCGGAAGCGTTTCCGGACTTCGATCTCGAGTACGTGATCGAAGATGCCGAGGTTCGCAGGCCGAAGCTCCATCTGAAGACCAACCTGTTCGTCTCGGCCGGGATTCTCCAGGTGCTGATCAAGTCGCCCGAGTGGAGGCCTTTCGTCTTGGAATACATGCGCCAGAGAGTGCTCGACGTGCAGTCGGAGCGATCGGTGGAGGAATACCGGGATGTTCGCGATCTGGAGGTGGCAGTCCGGCAGGATTTCTTCAACCTGCTCCGTTCCACGAGGGAGCTGGCCACCGAAGAACAGAGGGAGACGGCCGTGTTCTATCACCTGGTCGGCTCGTCCAACATGGACTACCGGTCCATGCTCATGGACGGAGAGGTCGGGCTCCTGATCTCGGGAAAAGCCGCGATTCACGGCCTCCTTGATGCGATCATACTGGCTGGCGCGGCGCGTTGGGTGGACGACGTGGAGGTGCTGAACGAGTACTTGCCGCGCTACGAGGGATTCAAGTGGAAGTCGAGCCGCTGGGTGAAGAACATGCTGTAGGGGGGTCGGTCGCTGCCAGAGATTTGCGCCCGCGGTGGAGTGCCTCCTGTCACGGAAAAGCCCATCCGGAGCCGAAGCTGATCACCCACCGGCTGCCGGTGACGTCGCGACCGAAGCGGTAACCAAGGTCTATACGGCCCGTGTCCGATGCGGAGCCACGGGATGAACCCGTTCGTATCCCTATACCCGCGGCTCCGCCCCACCTCGGGGCCTGGTCCTCATACCACGCTCCCCCGTAGTCGACGAAACCGACGAACCCCAGCCCGAACAGATTGAGCACGTTGTCCAGCGCCCACCACCGGTGCTCCAGGGTTCCCCAGACAGACCGTGTACCCACGAACGAGTGCGGCTGCCAACTGCGCGGGGGAAAGTCGAACCCGAGGTCGAACTCACCGCTGGGCGGCGGATTGTCCAGCAGTCCAGCGCGAGCGTGAAGAACCGTGGCGTGCTTCCGGGCCAGCTTCTGGCCCACCGTGACGGCGAGGTTGACTCGACCGGAGTCGAGTCCGGCCGCATTGAACAGCCCATTGGCGCTCAGTCTGCCGTGCACGAATCCCTCTCCCAGGGATCCACCGGCCTGCATGGCCAGCGACGGGCCCAGGCCGAAGCCCTCGTACCCGAAGGCGTCTGGCGCGACGTTCAGCCCCAGCGTCACCGTGGCGCTCAGGTCGATATCCTCCTCGGCGAACCCGTTCATGAACCGGAGGACCCTGAACTCGGACCGTCGATACTCCCCGAACACGCCGAGGAAGGCGCGGACGGTGTCCGGGATCATCTGGGCCGTGTCCTGTACGAGGACGTACTTCTGGTTCCTGATCTCGCCGACGATCCCGAAGCGAGTGTAGTACCTGGGCGTAGCGTTGGTGGCGACGCCGACGAGTCCCCGGTGCGAGTAGTTCGTGTGCCAGTAGCGCGTGGTGTCCCGCACGGAACTGGACTCGTTCCGGTATTGAATGGCCTGACGGTCGGCCGCGTCTCCCGCGTACAGGATGGAGCGTTTGTCGTTGAACGACCGCCAGGGGTCACCGACGAACCAGCTGCCCCAGTTGCCGTCCGAGAGGTTGTAGTAGTTCCCTCCGACATTCAGCTGGGTGCCCGCGAGTCGACGTAGCTCGCCCGCCAGTTCCAGTCCGTCACGATCGACGTCCTTTCGATAGGCGATGTGAGCGTAGTTGCCGGTGCCGAACACGTTGCTTTCCGTCAGCCCGAGCCGGCCAGTGATCGTGCCGTCCGTGGCGAAGCTGAGTTCGATGAGCGGCTGCGTGCTCCAGGAGTCCCGCGTTCGAACGGTCGTCAGCAGACGGCCGTCCACCGTGGCCGTGTCCACGCTCGCTTCCGCGAACAGTCGCAGTCGGCGCAGATTTCGCTCGGTTTCTTCAGCGAGGACTGAATCGAAGGGCTCGCCTGGACGAAGGAGCAGCTCTCTCTCGACGACCCAGTCCTGCGTCTTGATCCTGAGTTTGTTGGCGAACCGGAAGATGCCCGTCCTGGCCGCCTCCTCCTCGGTGAAGACATTCTCGGTGATGATCGCGATCGAGTCCACGACCGGCGCGATGGTGTCGGGAAGGGCAGTCGGGGTCTCCTGTCCCTTCACCGGGGCGACTGACGAAAGGACGAAGCCGAAGACCAGGAGCGGATACAGAACCCGCCGGTCGCGGTTGGCCGCGCGGGGTGTCCCCGCCTCGGTGCCCAGGCGATCCCACGAGGGTGGCGGCAAAGAATCTCCGGGGGTGTGTGATCGACGCATTCCGACAGTCCTGCGCATTCCGACCCGCGCAACATAACTTGGTGGCCCGTCGTTCACACGGAACCGTCGGCTCCGAACGCGCCGTAACTCGCACCGGGAGAGAGTCATGCGACCGAAGACCGTCGTGGTACTGCTGGTGGTACTGTCGTCGGCGTGTGTTTCGCCTCAAGCGGCAACGACCGATCTCAGGGCCTTCGGCAACGAGCCGTTCTGGAACGTGACCCTGTCCGCAAGCGACGGGATCGTCTACGGACGCCTGGGGGAAGCCGACATCTCATTCCCGTACAGGGTCCCTCACGAGGCTGCGGATGACCCGACGACGCTGGTGTTCGGTCCCGTCATGGACAACGCGGCGCAGCATGAAATCGAGGTGCAGATTACTGCCGAGGAGTGTCCTGACACGATGGCGGATGCAATCCACCCGATGCGGGCGAGAGTAATCATGGACGGAGAAGAACTGCTGGGGTGCGCGAGAGCCCTCGACGAAGCGCCTCCGGGCGAACGTCCCTAGCTCACCTTCAAAGGGCTACGGCTCGAGCCAGTTCAGGAACGTCGCCGACTCGTAGATCAACTTTACTTCGTCCGAACCCTCCTGCACGATGACGGTGACCACGGCTCCATTCTCGGGGTCCGCCCACTGGTTGGCCCAGTTTCCGCGTCCGTTCAGTAGAGACGTACAGAAGTCTTCGGTGAACGGGTAGTCGTAGTTCTCGACCGGTGGAATCAGGGGATAGGTCAGGGTGACGTGGTCTCGATAGACCCTGTACTGACCTTCGCAGTCTCCCTCATCGAGGTGCAGTTTCACGATATACTGGCCCTTGATCATGCCCGCATCGCCGAGGAACGCGTAAAACGCCACGGCCGGTTCTCCGAGCAGGTCCGTCCGGTAGGCCAGCACCACGATCCCATTGTCGAGCGAGTCGATCTGGGCCGGTTCACCGAACCTCGCCAGCACATCCGCCTCGGACGAGCCCCACTCGATGCCGTTGAAGCCGTCGATCGACATCGACACTTCCTGCTGTGCGACGAGATTCGAGGTCCCGCCCAGGACGGTGAGGAACGCGAGGATGGCTGCTTTGAGGCCGGTTTTCATCGGCTTCTCCCGGGACGGTGCGGCGTCGCTTGCGCGCAGGGGCTTCCCCGTTAGATTACCCCGCCCTTCGCAGGCTGGGTCCCGGGAAAGGTCGACCAACCTGAACCGGTCCGCAACGCGGGGGCTAAGTCTTCTCAGGATTCCGAGGCGATCGCCGGACCCGCTCGGGTCGAGAATTCGAGAAGCGCAGGCTCGGGTGGCGGAATTGGCAGACGCGCAGGATTCAGGATCCTGTGGGAATAATATCCCGTGGGGGTTCGACTCCCCCCCCGAGCATTTGCCCAGGTGGCGGAATTGGCAGACGCGCTAGCTTGAGGGGCTAGTGCCCGCAAGGGCGTGGAGGTTCGAATCCTCTCCTGGGCATGCCTGCTGTACAGACGATGCGTTGCGAGTACAACTTGACTGTGTCTGCTTGCTTCGACTGCGCGCCCGTAGCTCAACTGGATAGAGCACCTGACTACGGATCAGGAGGTTAGGGGTTCGAATCCCTTCGGGCGTATATTCCTTACAACTGAACGACATCCGCCAGGCTTCCGTCCGGGGTAGTCCTGCGCGCGCCTTCGGCGTGCTCGGAATGCTGCGCTGCCGCGCAGCGGCGAATCCCTTCGGGCGTATCTCGAAGACTCTCTTCCTTACGCGAGTGGCGCGGTGGGAGAGGGTTCGTTCGTTCTCGGACGGATCGTCCCACCGATACTCGCTCCAGGAAGAGGCGCCTTCGAGGCCGGTCGTCCCGCTCAGTCGGCCGCATCCTCCGCTGCGGCGATCACCTTCACCTCAACGTGAGCGTCGCTCATGTACAGCTCGGTGACGCCGACCGCGGTCCAGGTCGGCTC
>JAMJQV010000097.1 GCA_023554435.1 Gemmatimonadota bacterium
GACCGGCAGTTCGCCGAGGCCGAGTGGGCGGGACGGGATTTCCTGCTCGTGGACACGGGCGGAATCAGTGACGTACCCGAACGCCCGCTCGACCGCGAAGTCCGGCAGCAGGTACTGTCCGCGATCGAGCGTTCTCAAGCCATAGTGATGGTCACGGACGGGCGCACCGGGCCCCATCCGGTCGACCAGCACGTCGCTGATCTTCTCCGTCGATCGGGCCGCCCCGTGGTCCTGGCCGTGAACAAGGTCGATGAACCCGCCGAGGCCGTGGCTCAGCACGAGTTCCATGCCCTCGGGCTGGGCGAGCCTGTTCCCGTTTCCGCTCTCAGCGGGAAGGGAAGTGGTGATCTGCTGGATCGGGTGGTCGCGGCTCTGCCCGGACTCGAGGAGACGGACAGCACTCCGGTTGGCCTGCGGCTCGCCGTGATCGGCAAGCCCAACGTTGGGAAATCGAGCTTCGTCAATCGCCTGCTGGGCGAGGACCGGGTCCTGGTTCACGATGAGGCCGGTACCACCCGGGACGCCATCGATACGTACCTGGAGTTCGAGGACGAGAGGATCTGCCTTATCGACACGGCGGGCCTGCGCCGCCGTTCTCGCGTCGATGACGATGTCGAGTTCTACAGTCGGTTGCGCGCCACATCCGCCATCCAGAGATCCGACGTCTGTCTGCTCGTAGTCGATTGCGCTGCCGGGGTCACGAACCAGGACTTTCGCATTGGAGAAGAGGCGTGGGAAGCCGGGCGGGGGCTCGTCCTGGTGGCAAACAAGTGGGACCTGATCGACGATCGCGGCCCTGACTCGCTCGCCCTGTTCGAGAAGGAACTCCGGGAGAGAGCCCACTACCTCAGGTGGGTCCCCATCGTTACGACATCGGCCCTATCCGGCAAACGGGTGCGGAGAGTCATAGAGCTCGCGCGCGAAGTCCAGCGCGAGAGGTCCCGGAGGATTCCGACGGCAGACGTCAACCGCGTGATTCGGAGCCTCGTGGCCCGTAAGCAGCCCCCTCAGGGCGCACGGGGCGACGTCAGGATATACTACGGTAGCCAGGTCGCGGTTGAGCCGCCTGTCTTCGTACTGTGGTCGAACCGTCCCAAGGATCTGAAGACCTCCTATGTGCGCTACATCTCGAACGGATTCCGCAGGGAGTGGGGCTTCGTGGGCTCGCCGATCAGGATCTCGGCTCGACAGCGAACCGAAGGCGATCGTGACTCGTGACCCGCTCGCGAGGCCGGTGAGCAAACCGTGACGGTCATCCTGCTGACGCTGGCCGCCTACCTGCTGGGCTCCATCCCCACGAGCTACATGGTGGGACGCCTGCACGGAATCGACCTTCGTGAACACGGAAGCGGCAACCTGGGTGGCACCAACGCCTATCGGGTCATGGGTCTGGGAGCGGGGGTGCCGGTGGTGCTCGTCGATGTCGCCAAGGGGTTCGTTCCCGCCTACTTCTTCCCGTCCTGGGACGGATCCGCCGTGGGCGATCTGGCGCTCCTCTACGGCCTCGCGGCGATTGCCGGGCACGTGTGGTCCGTCTTCATGCGCTTCCGTGGCGGCAAAGGCGTCGCGACGGGAGCGGGTGTCCTCGTGGCCCTCGCTCCGACATCGGCCCTGATCGGTCTTCTCGTGTGGATCGGTGTCGTCTCGATCACTCGCTACGTGTCCGTGGCTTCCATTTCTGCCGCCACCCTCGTCCCCCTTTCGGCCTGGCTGACGGATGAGACAGCCTCTACCGTCCTGTTCTGTACGGCCATCGCGATCTTCGTCTGGTGGACCCATCGCGACAACCTCAGGAACCTGGCCCGCGGGGAAGAGAACCGGTTCGGCCGCGACAGGAAGGCTCCTGGATCTTCGAGGGAGGAAAGTGAACGTGCAGAATGAGCGAATAGCCGTTCTCGGCGCCGGCAGCTGGGGAACGGCATTGGCCAACGTACTTGCCTCGAATGGGCATGCCACGCGACTCTGGGCCTACGAAGGGCCGGTCGCTGACGATGTCAACGCGAACCATCGTAACGAGAAATACCTGCCGGGGGTCGATCTCGAGCCATCCCTGGGAGCGACCTCGGTCATGGCCGATGCGCTGAATGACGCTACGGTGGTGGTGTCCGTCAGCCCTTCCCACGTGGTCCGGCCCGTCATGCAGGAGGCCGGCGAGTTGATGGACGGATCCCGGCCACTGATCGTGACCGCGTCGAAGGGAATCGAGATCCGCACCGATCTACGGATGAGTGAAGTGCTGCGGGACGTGCTGGGTGACGAGACGGCGGGGGGCTGCGTGGTCCTCTCCGGTCCCAGCTTCGCCGCGGAGCTCGCGCGCCGGCTCCCGACCGCCGTCACTCTCGCGTCCAACGACGCGGACAACGCCCGGCGAGTCCAGGGACTGTTCCAGAACGATCACTTTCGCCTGTACACGCAGTCCGACCTCATTGGCACGGAGCTCGGTGGAGCGCTGAAGAACGTGATCGCTCTCGCAGCCGGGATCAGCGATGGACTCGGCCTCGGCACGAATGCGCGTGCAGCGCTCATGACGCGGGGGCTTGCCGAGATTGGTCGCCTGGCCGAGCGACTGGGAGGCGAAGGAGCCACCCTCGCCGGGCTGGCGGGAGTTGGAGATCTCATCCTGACGTGCACCGGCGACCTCAGCCGCAACCGAACGGTAGGCCTCGCCGTAGGACGCGGTGAGAACCTGGACGAAGTGCTCGCGGGGATGACGGCCGTGGCCGAGGGAGTGCGCACGACGGAGGCCGCCAGGGACCTGGCGGAACGCCACGGGGTGGAAATGCCCATCGTAGGGGCCGTATACTCCATTCTGTACGAAAGCGTGGACCCGAGGCGGGCGCTGGCCCTCCTCATGTCCAGAGAGCCCAAGCCCGAGCGCTGGAGTTGAGTTCGGTGGAAGACCGCATCGCCCCGAAGGAGTATTACTCGATTGGTGAAGTGTGCGAGCTCACCGGACTGAAGCCGCACGTGCTGCGCTATTGGGAGACCCAGTTCCCGGCACTGCGACCGTCCAAGAACCGTGCGGGCAACCGGGTCTACCGGCGGAAGGAGATCAAGCTTGTGCACCTCCTGCGTCATCTTCTCTACGCCGAGAAGTATACGATCGAGGGGGCTCGCCATAAGCTCGATCAGTTACGCAAGGAAGGGAAGCTGACACGGGCAGCCCGTGTGGCCTGGGATCGGGAAACGGTCAGGGACCTCAGGCGCGAGGCTGACGGGCTCCTGGATCTGTTGACGCTCGGCGAATGACCGAAGACAGCGAAGACAGCCAGACCGATTCCGTGGACCGCCCGACGATTCTCTGCACCAACGACGACGGAATCCATGCGGTCGGCCTTCAGACCCTCATCGAGATAGCCTCGGCACTCGGAGACGTCCGGGTCGTAGCGCCTGACCGCGAGCAGAGCGCCACCAGCCACTCACTCACGGTACACCGACCTCTCCGGGCCACGCGGACCCCCGAGGGGCATCACGTGATCGACGGCACTCCGACGGATTGCGTTCTCATCGGCATCAACCAGATCCTGGAGACGCCGCCCGACTTCGTCCTCTCCGGCGTCAATCACGGCCCCAACATGGGAGAGGATGTCCTGTACTCCGGCACGGTGGCCGCAGCCATGGAGGGCACGATTCTCGGGATCCCGGCGATCGCGGTTTCCTACTCGAGCCGGGCGGCGGATCGGATCCCGGGCTACTCGGAGGTTCTTACCGACCTGATCGGGAGCTTGATCCGGCGCGAGGACTTCCCGGAAGAGACGTTCTTCAACGTGAATCTCCCGGACATTCCTGCGGACGAGATGAAGGGAATCCGGGTGACCACGCTGGGACGCCGGGTGTATTCCGACTCTCTGACCCGGCGCGAGGACCCTTCGGGACGCGAGTATTTCTGGATCGGGGGAGGCGTCTCGAACTGGACCGGCCGGGAAGATTCCGACTTCCGGGCCGTGCAGGCCGGCTACGTCTCGGTGACTCCGCTGCACCTCGACTTAACCAACTACCGCCTGATCAGCGAGGTTCGCTCTTGGATGCTGGGAGGGTAGATCCCGCCTACTGGCGCGATCGGCGACGCCTGATCGAAGGCCTCCAGGCGGGCGGCGTCAACGACCTGGCGATCCTGCACGCGTTCGACGCCATCCCCAGGCACATGTTCGTTCCGGATGCGGTACGGCACCGCTCCTACGACGATGTCGCCCTCCCGCTGGGCTACGGGCAGACCATTTCCAGACCCGGGGCGCACGCCCTGCACCTGGGGCTGGCCGGCCTGACGGGGGAAGAGAAGGTGCTCGAAATCGGGACGGGATCGGGCTATCAGACCGCTCTCCTGAGCCAGCTGGCCGCGCACGTCTACTCCGTGGAGACCGTGCAGGAGCTCGCGGAGCTCGCCGAAGCCCGGTTGCGTGACCTGGGCCTCGAGAACGTGACCACCCGGGCGGGGGACGGAAGCGCCGGTTGGCCCGAGCACGCTCCCTACGACGTGATCCTGTGCGGAGCGGCGGCGCCACGAGTACCGCAGCCCCTCGTCGAGCAGCTCGTCCCGGGCGGCCGCCTGATTATCCCGGTGGGGGACGACTCCGGCCAGCAGCTCGTCAGGGTCACACTCGAGACGGACGGCAGCCTCAGCGAGGAGACCGTCGACAACGCCCGCTTCGTACCGCTCACGGGGGAAGAGGGTTGGTGAGACCAGGAACGGGATTCTCCGGGAGTGAGCGATGACCGAACTCTTGATCGAATACGTTCAGCTCGGCGCCGAACTCGGCCGCACG
>JAMJQV010000098.1 GCA_023554435.1 Gemmatimonadota bacterium
CCCCACAGGTCGATTCCGTGCCAGTAGCTGAACGCCCGCAGGAACCTCGCCTCGGCACGCATCTGCACGAGTTCGTCGCGCAGTGCCGACTGCCCTCGCTCCTCCAACTTGTCGTCCGATGTCGCGCGCAGGAACTCGTTCGCCAGTGAGACCTGATAGAACACCCGCGAGTACATCATCTGCACGAACTGGTTCGAAGAAGCCCACCCCATGGTGATCATCTCGGGGATGCCCGCATCACCCCAGCCCAGCACCGCCTCATCCGTGGGCAGCTCCTGCAGCTGCCACAACTGGCGGCCGTAGTGGCTGAACCCCTCGTCGAGGCGCGAGAAGTCCGAGTCGCCGTTCGGACCCTGCTGGCCCGTTACCGTCAGCCCGGCATACAACTTGGCCAGGAACGCCTCGTAGGACTGCGTGTCGTTGAAGACGTTCGCTTCCGTTACCGTGCTCTTGGGCTCGGTGTTGATATCACAGGCCGCCACTGTCAGGCCGATGGCGGTTGCGGCCAGCATCGCCATCGTGCTTGGGATTCGCATTCGACCTCCTCCTGATTCGTCTAATAGTTGTCCAATTATGATAGAGGCAATGTCGGAATATGTCAATGATTTGTCTAGTATCAATTCCTCGAAGAACCGGGACGACGGCCGCGCGTGAAACACCGGAGTGCGGTTCCGTGACCTTCCGACCCCCGGAATCGTCTTTCGTCTGGAGGCCCGGAGCGCCCGGGCCGGGGATGCTGATGTGGGAGATACGAGAATGCCGATCCGACTCAAACTTCTGACCCTGGGCTTCGCCATAGCCCTGGTGGTCTCCGCACCGGTGTACGGGCAGGAAAGCCCTGCGCCTCCGGCAGAGCGTTCGGCCCAGCAGGAGAGGGCGCGGCGTCAGGACCGGGCTCGCGTTCACCAACCCGGTCAGGCCGACGTGGGGGACCAGGCCAGGACCGGGCAGCGGGCCACTCGCGACGGAGCGAAGGGGAATCGGGCTAGTCGCGGCGCGCAGGGGGCACGAGCTGACCGGGGAGACAGGGGTAGGCGGGGAGCACAGGCATCACGAGGAAGCCGGGGAAGTCAGATCCGGGACAACGCGGCAGCGTCCCGGGTGCGAAGCACGACCCGGACGCGGTCTCGGCAACACCGAACCGCACCGTAGCATTCGTGAGGCAGTGGGATGAGAACGGGGGGCGCTGAGCGTCCCCCGTCTCACATCAGGGCCGGATCGTGTCGGTCCAGCCGCGCACGACCGACGCAATGTCGTCGTACACCTGCTCCGTGGACTTGCCCGTACGCTTCAGCACATCGAAACCATGGTCCGCGTCCTGGACCACACGGATCGCGGCCCGCTCTCCGAGCGCTCCCACCACAGCCTCCATCCGATCCATCTCGGCCAGCCGGTCACGGGTTCCCTGCACGAACAACATCGGTACGTCGACATCCGTCAGGTGATCGGCCCGCTTGTTCGAAGGGTCGCCCGGACGATGCAAAGGAAAGCCGAGGAATACGAGTCCACGCACTCCGGCCAGGGCGCTCTCGGCCTGAGCGCTGGACGTCATGCGTCCGCCCATCGACTTGCCGCCCGCGAGCAGGGGAAGATCCGGCTCCAGTTCACGAGCTGCAGCGACCGCTGAGCGCACGGTTCCCGTGAGCACCGGGGCGCGGTCAGGGCGGCGCTTGCCCGCCTCCGTGAAGGGGAACTGGTAGCGGAACGTCCCGATTCCATGAGATGACAGGGCCTCCGCGATTCCATCCATGAAGCGATGGCGCATGCCCGCGCCGGCGCCGTGACCGAGGACGTAGAGCGCCTGACACTCGGCCGGCTTGAGAAGAATGGCCGAGACCGGGCCGGAACCCGGGGCCGCCGGAAACCGCAACTCGCTGACCGTCGGTTCGCTCACTCGCTCGATCCATCGGCAGGTCGGGGGGCGACCTGACCGGGCTCGACTTCGTAACCATGCCCGGTCCAGCGCCCGCGGCGAGCAGACAGGCGGCCGTCCTCCACCTCGTACATCCAGAATCCTTCCAGTTCGTGCATCGTCGCACTGCCCGCGCAGAAGATCTCGGGGCCGATTGCAGGGAGCCGGACGCGATACGTCTCATGAACGTGGCCGCACAGAATGGCGCCGCGCTCGACGACCGCGCAGGCCCTGAGAAACTCCTCGGCGTTCTCCAGGCCGTGCGCCCGGGTGTCCGGGCTGCCGTCCGCCAGGCACGGCGCATAGTGGGTCACGATGAACACGAAGCGATCCTCGAGCTCGGGTCGGGCAAGGACTTCGCTCAGCGCCGCCAACTGCTGCGGCGGAATCCGGCCACTCGAGCGCCACGGTATGGGGTTCGGCTTGGCGCTGTTCAGGCCCACGACGGCCACACCGTCTCCAAGCAATCGGACCAGGGGCCAAGGCCCGTCGACGCGCGAATCCGGCAGGTCGGACTCCAGCAGTCCCTCGAACGTCGTCTCGAACCGCTTCTCGCGTACTACGGTTCGGGTGTACAGGTCGTGGTTCCCCGCCACGCACACGAACTCGGCCGGTGAATTCACGAAGGGCTGGATCGCGGCCCGGGCCGTGGCGAACTCGGCGCGGGTGCCCATGGCGGTGAAATCACCGGAGAACACGACCAGGTCCACCTCGCCTGAATTCGCGAACTCCGCAAGACGATCCAGTTTCTCCAACGCCCGTTCGAAGCGGCGCCCCCGGCCTCGGAGGAAGTTGACTCCGCCTGCTATCCGCTTGCCGGGCCAGTCTCGGACAGGGATTCGGCGCAGCCCCAGGCTGATGTGGATGTCGCTGAAATGGAGTACTCGCACCCGATTTACCTTACGCGCGCCGGTGGCGCGGGTTATTGTTCGCGCACGATGAAGCTGCTCACCGTCGCTGCACACGATCTTCCCAAAGTGCTTCCCATGCGGGACGCTGTCGAGGCGATGAAGTCGGCGTTTGCCATGCTGTCCGCCGGCCAGGTCGTCGCACCGCCTCGCGGCGTGGTGCCGGTGGACGAGGTGGACGGCATCTCCCTGCTCATGGGCGGCTACGTTCCGGGCGAGGGCCTAGCGGCCAAGACGGTGTCGATCTTCAACCGGAATCGCGACCTGGGCAAAGACGTGGTCACAGGCCTGATGCTGGTACTCGACCCCGTGTCCGGTGAGCCGATCGGCCTTCTGGACGGCGGCGCGCTCACCGCGTGGCGGACCGGTGCCGCGGTCGGCGCGGCGACCGACCTGCTTGCTCGACCGGACGCTCGAATCGCGGCGCTGATCGGTGCCGGTGTGCAGGCGCGTACCCAGCTGCTCGCCCTGGACGCGGTGCGAGAGCTGGAGGCGATTCGCGTGTTCGGACTCGACGGGCGCCAGGTCAGCGAGTTCATCGAACGACTTCAGCCGGAAGTCAGCGCCCGCCTCGAGCCGATGACCTCGGCCGACGCGGCGGTGGACGGAGCGCACGTGATCAGCTCGGCCACGAACTCTCCGACGCCGGTGTTCGACGGACGTCGGCTGGCCCCCGGCGCCCACCTGAACGCGATCGGCACCTTCACCCTGGATCGCCGGGAGGTGGACCTGGTCACCGTGGAGAGGTCGACCGTGTTCGTGGACCTGGTCGAAGCGGCTCTCGAGGAGGCGGGCGAACTGGTGGCGGGAGTCGACGCCGGCGTCACGCGCCCCGAGGACTGGACCGAGATCGGTGATGTGGCGGCGCGACGATCGCCCGGCCGCACCCGTGTAGACCAGGTCACCTTCTTCAAGTCCGTCGGGCACGCCGTACAGGACATCGTGACCGCGTCTCGCATTATGAAGCGGGCGGCCGAGACCGGCCTGGCTCGAACGGTGGAACTCTGACGTGGACCGACGATTCGAGATCCCCGCTGGCTGGGGGCGGTTGCAGACGATCGATGCTCATACCGCGGGCGAGCCGCTCCGAGTCGTCACGGGCGGCTGGCCCGAGATTCCGGGCGACACGATTCTCGCCAAGCGGCAGTTCGCGCGCGAGAACCACGACTCCCTGCGCCGGGCCCTCATGTGGGAGCCGCGGGGCCACGCCGACATGTACGGTTGCATTCTGACCGAACCGGTGACCGCGGACGGCGATGTGGGAGTGCTCTTCCTGCACAACGAGGGGTACTCGACGATGTGCGGGCACGGAATCATCGGCCTGGTCAAGGTAGGGCTCGACTGCGGCCTGCTGGATCCGGGGAAGCTGGAGGCCGATGCCGCGGGGCAGCCGATCGTGAGAATCGACACGCCCGCCGGTCGCGTGACGGCGACGGCCCAACTTGAAGCCGGGACCGAAAGAACACACGTATCCGGGGTGTCCTTCCTCAACGTGCCTTCCTTCGTCCTGGAGCCGGATCTCGCGGTCGACGTCCCCGGATTCGGTCCGGTCCGCTGCGACATCGCGTTTGGCGGGGCCTTCTATGCCTACGTGGATGCGGCCGACTTTGGACTCGCGATCGAACCGAAGGCCTGCGCTCCGCTCATCGCCGCGGGCCGCCGGGTCAAGCGGGCCGTGATGGAGCAATACCCGATCGTGCACCCGGACGGGGACCCTGACCTGAACTTCCTGTACGGGACGATCTTCATTCAGAAAGGCGAAGGTTCCGTCCACAGCCGGAACCTGTGCGTGTTCGCCGAGGGCGAAGTGGACCGGAGCCCCACGGGGACAGGCGTGAGCGGTCGGGCAGCGATCCACAATTTTCGCGGCGAATTGCCCGCCGGGGAGACGATCACGATCGAGAGCATCATCGGTTCGTCGTTCGACGTTCGAGTCGCGGCTGAGACGACGGTTGGCCGACTTCCCGCCATCGTTCCCGAGGTCACCGGCACCGCCCACATCACCGGTCACCACGAGTTCCTGATCGATCCGGAAGACCCGCTGCGCGACGGCTTCTTCCTGCGCTGAGCGATCCGCCATCCACCCGTAGAGGCCGACCGACATGGACACTCCGATTCCGTTTGCTGGCTGCTTCTCGACCGAGTCCGATCCCACTCTTCCCCTGGTATTCGCCGGTTTGCCGTGCGACGCGCAGTCCACCTTTCGCCGCGGTCCGGCAGACGCCCCGTCCCGGATCCGACTGGCCTACGACGGCCGCTGCTACAACGCGACGACCGAGCTCGGAGCGGACCTGGCGGGCCTGGTGTCCGACGCCGGCGACTGGTTTCCCGGAGGTTCGTGGGAGGATACCCGTGAGGAGTACCGCTTCCGGGCCGAGGAGCTCCTGGCGGGAGAGGCCGTACCCTTCTTCGCCGGTGGGGACCACGCGATCACCATTCCGCTGGTCGAGGCGCTGGAAGTGCTGGAGGAACCGGTGCACGTGGTGCAGCTCGATGCCCATCCGGACCTGTATCCGGAATTCGAGGGTGACCGCTGGTCGCACGCCTGCGTGGGAGCCCGGATTCTCGAGATGGAGCACATCGCGTCTCTGACCCAGATCGGGATCCGCACCCTGAACCAGCCGCAGTTGGAGGTGGCCCGGCGGCACGCCGGGCGACTCACGATTCTCGAGGCCCGCGACCTGTCGATACGGCCGTCCGACCTGTCACACATCCCCGATGGCGCGGCCGTCTACCTGACGGTGGACCTCGACGCGTTCGACCCGGCGTACGCCCCGGGAGTCTCTCACCCGGTGCCGGGCGGAATCTCCCCTCGCCAGGCACTGGCGTTGATCCAGGAAGCGCCGTGGCGCCTGGTCGGAATGGATGCCGTGGAGGTGAATCCCTC
>JAMJQV010000099.1 GCA_023554435.1 Gemmatimonadota bacterium
CATGCGTCCCATCAGTATGACGGCAACCAGCAGGCCCACACTTACGAGGATCGCTGGAACAGCCGACCCGACGTCCGCGATTCTCGGCCACTCCTCGCGTACCCACGGGCTGTTCAGCGCGTGGCGAATGACCATGAGCCCCAAGACGCCGCTGAGCAGGACCAGGCGCCAGTCGCGGAAGCGGCGGACGAGGTCGACCGACCAGAAGAACGCCAGCAGTCGAATGACGATAGACGCGAGGAGAACGATCTGGCTCATGAAATGGCCGTCCAGTTCGGGCCGCGCGCAGCTCCTGGCTACGCGTTCCTCATGCATCCGGAGACTCTACGGAACCGCGTTAACCTCCAACGCGGAAGTGACGCTGGCAAGCTCCCGGGCATCCCCGGGAGTAGACACGCGGACCCGCCTGGTCGAGAATGGGGTTCGGAACCTGACCTGAACGACATAGTGGAGGAGATCACATGGACCACATCGGACACTCGAAGTACCAGGAATTCACCTGGGCGATTCTGCGCATCATCACGGGGCTGGCTTTCATGACGCACGGCTTGCCCAAGCTGTTTGGCTGGCTGGGCGGCTTCGGGGGTGCCGGCGAGGCCGCGGAGCTCATGTCACGATTCGGGGTGGCGGGAGTCCTCGAGACGTTCGGCGGCCTGCTCATCGTGTTGGGCCTGTTGACGCGTCCCGTGGCCTTCATCCTGGCCGGCCAGATGGCGGTTGCCTATTTCTGGATCCACTCCGGTTTCAGCGATATCTGGTGGTGGGCAAACGGCGGCGAGCTGGCGATGCTCTTCTCGTTCATCTTCCTCTTCTTCAGTGCCTGGGGCGCCGGACCCTTCAGCCTGGACGCGCGGCTGGCGGCGAAGCGGGGATAACGGGCTTGGGCGCCCGCGGTCACTCCGCGGGCGCCTCTTCCGCTTCCGTGGTCTCACGGATCTGTCGCTTGAGACGACCCAGGATCGCGCCCATCCCACGAAGCCTCAGCGCGGACACGACCTCCTGCAGGCCCATCCCCGAATAGAAGTCCGGCGGTACCGCCACCACATCCTTCCACGGCTCGCCCTCCAGTCCCTCGCGCAGGATTCCAGCGAATCCACGTACCGTCGGCGCTTCGGGAGGACAGTCGAAGAAAAGGTGCACCGCACCTTCTTCGTCGATTTCGGTGGCGAGGAAGAACGGTGTCTGGCACTCGTGGACCTGCTCGAGCCGGTCCCGGTCGGCCGCCAGCTCTTCCGGTAGCGGCGGAACCCGACGTGAGTATTCGAGCAGCGCCTGAACCCGCAACTCGCGTGGCGCGGCTGCAAACTGATCGACGATCATCTGCAGTTTGTCTGGCATCGACATTCGAGTTGAACCCTCTCGCTGAAAGAAGCGTTATCTTCGGTGTGAGACTACGTGACTGCAAATGGTGCCACCATGACACAGGAGTACGCCATGCCCGTCGGACAGGATCCGTCGCCCCTGTTTGAGCAATTCGCTCACCCGGAGAAACTCGTCTCGGCCGATTGGGTCGCCGAACATCTCGAGGACCCGAGCATCGTCATTGTGGAGTCGGACGAGGACGTCCTCCTGTACGAGACCGGACACATTCCTGGCGCCGTTAAGGTCGACTGGCATTCCGACCTGAACGATCCATTGGTGCGAGACTACCTCTCCCCCGAGCGATTCGCGGAGTTGTTGTCGCGCAAGGGAATCACACGTGACCACACCGTCGTGTTCTACGGGGACAACTTCAACTGGTGGGCGGCTTACGCGCTGTGGGTCTTCACGCTGTTCGGACACCCGGATACGCGCCTGATGGACGGCGGGCGCCAGAAGTGGGTGGCTGACGGCCGCCCGATGACGACCGACGTGCCGGAGCGTGAACCCACGCAATACCCGACGGTCAACCGGGACGACAAGCCGGTGCGAGCGTTCCGAGACGAGGTGTTCAGGCACTTTGATCGTGGCGGCAGACTGGTCGACGTCCGGTCGCCGCAGGAGTATCGGGGTGAGCTGCTGCATATGCCCGACTACCCGCAGGAAGGGGCCTTGCGCGGCGGGCACATCCCCGGGGCGGCCAGCGTCCCGTGGAAGCGGGCGGCCAACGAC
>JAMJQV010000100.1 GCA_023554435.1 Gemmatimonadota bacterium
AAGGGATCAGCATTTTTTACAACAGGTTGAGTAGACTCGTCTGGACTGCTTTCAAGATCTGACACCAGGACAACGGAATCTGTTGTTGATGCATCGGTTTCTGGTTCCCCGGCGGCACAGCCCAGGGTCAATGCGCCAAGCAAGAACACGAAACCCACCGCGCGAATCACGTCCCACCACCCCTCGTTCAAGGCTCCAGCACCAGTTTCCCGAACACGCGACCGGCTTCGAGGGCTTCGTGCGCTTCCCGAATCGCGGCCAGGGGCAACACGTCCCCTACGACGGGCGCCAGACCGCCCGCCACCACGTGCTGCATGACGGCCTCGAACTCCGACCGCGTGGCCATCGTCGAACCCGAAACACTGATCTGCTTCCAGAACATGTGCCGGATCTCCAGGGCCCCCCGGGGACCGGTGGTCGCGCCATACGTCACCATCCGGCCGAGGCGGGACAGGCTCCGAAGACACTGCGCCCATGTCGCCTCACCCACGCTGTCCAGCACGAGATCTACGCCCCGGCCCTCGGTGTGAGCCTTCACGCCCTCCGCGAAGTCGGCCTCCAGGCGGTCGAAGACGATGTCCGCCCCGAGCTCCTGCACCCGGCTAACGTTCTCGGGACCACTCGTTACCGCCAGGACGCGGGCTCCGAGCAGTTTCGAGATCTGGATAGCCGCCGTGGACACTCCGCCCGAGGCACCGGTGACGAGCACCGAATCGCCTCGCACGAGCCCACCGCGTGTCTTGAGCGCCCGCCAGGCCGTCTGGTATGCCAGCGGCGCCGCAGCCGCGACGCGAAATTCCAGATCGTCGGGGATACGGTAGAGATTCCGGGCCGCGACCCGAACGCGCTCCGCAGTCCCGCCTGCCACGTGCTCCCCCAGGATCCTGAAGTCCACGCACAGCGGGTGCTCCCCTCGCTCACACCATTCGCATTCGCCGCACCACAGCGACGGGTTTAGCACCACTCGATCACCGACTTCCCAGCCGTCGGCGTCCGGACCCACCTCGTCGATCACCCCGGCGACGTCTGATCCGCCGATGTGCGGAAGGTCCAGGGCGAGCCCCGGGATACCGCGCCGCACCCACAAATCGAGGTGATTGAGGGCCACCGCGCGCACCGACACGACCACCGTCCCGGTGGCCACGACCGGCTCGGGCGCCTCACCTGTATCCATCACCTCAGGCCCGGCATGACGGCGGAAGTACGCGGCGTACATCGAGTCGTCTCCGTGGTCTGAGGGCTCCCGGGTCACCCCGGTGCGACTCCCCGGCGCGAAACTAAGGCGGGGACGCCGCGATGAACACCTTGTTCGCATCGATGGAACCGCCCGGCCCCGCACCGGTAGATATCACTTGAAACTCGTTCTCAACTAGTTTACTTTGGGCGCGAATCGAGACGGGCTCTCGGTTGACACGACGGGCCGGGCGGGTGACCGACGTTACCCTCCGGCCCGTATGATTCTCAAGAGACGACACGGCATTGGAGCGGACGGGAATGGCTGAATATCTGCTGGAGATCCGGGACCTTCACGCGAGAGTGGAAGGCGAGGATACCGACATCCTCCGCGGCGTCGACCTGGCGATTCGTCACGGTGAGATGCACGCGCTGATGGGGCCGAATGGATCCGGGAAGAGCACGCTTGCCAAGGCGATCGCCGGACATCCCGGTTACGAGGTTACCGGGGGAGACGTGCTTCTCGAAGGCGAAAGCGTCCTTGAGATGGAACCGGACGAGCGCAGCAGGGCCGGCTTGTTCCTGGCTTTCCAGTACCCGGCGGAGATCCCCGGAGTCTCCATCTCGAACTTCCTGCGCACGGCTGCGGTAGCACGGCTCGAGGAGGGCGAGGACATGGACATCTTCGCGTTCCAGCGGCGCCTCATGGAGAAGCTGGAGATGCTGAAGGTGGATCCGGCATTCGTGGGCCGGTACGTAAACGACGGATTCTCCGGTGGCGAGAAGAAGCGCAACGAGATCCTGCAGCTCGCCATGCTGGAACCACGCATGGCCGTGATGGACGAAACGGATAGCGGTCTCGACATCGACGCCCTGCGCATCGTCTCGGAAGGCGTGAACACGATTCGCGACACCGACGGGGGCATGGGTGTGCTGCTGATCACCCATTACAAGCGGATTCTGAATTATCTGCATCCGGACCACGTTCACGTGATGCTGAACGGGCAGATCGCTCATTCCGGCGGACCGGAGCTGGCGGACCGGCTCGAGGAGATGGGCTACGACTGGCTCCACGAGGAGCCCCAAGCAGCCACCGTCGTCTGAGCAGAAGTGAATGCGAGAACGGCAGCGGATCGTCCGCCGCCGTAACGGGACGAGAAGGTAAGGCAGGATTAGAACATGCCGCAGAATGAAGCCATCAAGGGTATCGGGCTCGACGAATACAAGTACGGCTTCGTCACCGAAGAGAAGCCCGTTTTCAAGGCGAAGAAGGGCCTGAGTGAGGACATCGTACGTCAGATCTCCGCGCACAAGGAAGAGCCGGAGTGGATGCTGGAATTCCGGCTCAAGGCTCTCGAGATCTTCTACTCCAAACCGCTTCCGGATTGGGGTGGAGACGTCGCCAGCCTCGACCTGGACGAGATCTACTACTACCTGAAGCCGCAGGATCACATGGAGCGGTCCTGGGATGACGTCCCGGACGAGATCAAGAACACGTTCGAACGACTCGGTATTCCCGAGGCCGAGCGCAAGATCCTCGCTGGAGTCGGCGCCCAGTTCGAGTCGGAGATGGTGTATCACTCGCTGAAGGAGGAGTGGACCGAGCAGGGGATCATCTTCGAGTCCATCGAGGACGGCCTGAAGCTCTACCCCGAGCTCTTCCGCGAGCACTTCGCCACCATCGTCCCGCCGCAGGACAACAAGTATGCGGCGCTGAATTCGGCGGTGTGGTCCGGTGGGTCGTTCGTCTACATCCCGAAGGGCGTGAAGGTTGACATCCCGCTGCAGGCC
>JAMJQV010000101.1 GCA_023554435.1 Gemmatimonadota bacterium
TGCCCCGGTTCGCCGCCTATCCGCATAGCGGAGCGAAAGCGCCCCAACGCAGGAGCGCCCGAGCGGAGATGTCCCAGATGGTGTGCCGGAGCTGGGGGCGGGACGCAAGGACCGCCCCTTTTCTTGTTCACGCTCCACCGGTCGTCACCCGGGTGTCTTGTTGCTTCCGCGCCACGGAGCTCTCTAGCTAGTCCCGTAACTGTATCATTCGTAGCTAGTTACATACGGGTACGGCGATTGCTTGTCAGAGTGACGATTGTCCCGTGACGCGGAGTTGCCGTAAAGCGACAAATGGAGCCGCAACGGATTACCGGCTCCGCGGAGCGGGACTCAACCACTACTGCACAGGCGACGCGAGCGTATGGCCTACACGCGAGACCCAAAGACACCGGAAGAGATGCTGCGGAACGCGGCGGAGATCGAGCGGGCGACCCACCACCTGGCCCTGTTTCTCGATGCGCCGGATGACCGCGTCCGCGAACATCCGGGTCCCGCGATCATCGCCGCGCTGTCGATGATGCCTGAAAGGCAGCCCCTGCGCAGGGGGAAGGACCACGCGATCATCTACGCCATGCGAGTGCTGGCTCGCGAACTACCGGCCACCTACCCGCGAAAGAACCACATCCTGATGCAGCTGAGCGCCGCTTCTCGGCAGGCGTCCGCCGAGCATTGGCCCAAGGACACCTGGGAGGGCGGCGCACCCGCCTGATTCGATCACCATCCGCCGGCTCTTCGGGCGACCGGGAGCCGGCGGGTGACTATCCACTCCAGCCGAACCGACTGAACAGGTACACGACGGCGAAGCCACTCAATACGACCAGCCCGATCCACGAGAGAGCGATGAGCGCCCTCCCCGGCCGCTGCTCGCGCGGGACGGGGTCCGACGTCACGGCCCGCAGGTTCAGGTAGCCGAGCGCGGGTGCCGTGAGAAACGACACGGTGGTGGCGACGTCGATCATCGTGGTCAGCGACCCAGGAAAGACCGCCAACACCAGTACGGTGAGTCCGCTCAGGATTGCGATCGCTCCCCAGTAGGCTCTCCCGGTTCCCGCATATGCCGATGTCCCTTCCGGCTCTACGAAGGCTACCCGCAGGCCCCGGTCGATGGCCCTCGGGAATCCATCGACGACGGTGAGAGTGGTGGAGAACATCGTGGTCAGCACGGCCGTGAACACGATCGGTCGTGTCCAGCCGCCGAGGGTCTGAGTGTAGAGATCGATCACCTGCCCCGAGAACTCCGTTCCCCTGGCGCTGAACGCCTGGCCCGACCCGTACATGAGCGCGGAGCCGAGAGCGAGGAAGGCGAAGGCCAACACGCCGGTCGCGACGTAGCCGATTCGAAAATCGAGCAACACGGCATCCGGACTCGCCCGTTCGCCGGTGGCCCGGTCCTTGGCCAGCGTCCACAGCGAGCTCCACACCGAAATGTCGATCGCCGAGGGCATCCAGCCCATGAGCGCCAGAACGAAAGCCACTGGCACCACACCCGAAAGAGCGGCGCGCGGCCACAGGGACAGCGACGAGAAGTCCGCGTGGGGCAGTGTGATGGACGCCGCCACGAGCGTCGAGACCGCGAGCAGAGCCATCACCAGCTTGATCAAGCGGTCCAGGAACGGGAATCGCCCGACGGCGAGGAGCGCCGCGCACAAGCCACACAGGAGTGCCGACACCACGGGGATCGACCAGCCGAGTCCGAACACGAGCTTCACGAGGAAGGCCGTGAACAGCACCACGGCCAGCTGCACGAAGAGCGCCGTGCTGAGCGTGATCGCGAGATACAGCCACAGGGCCCATCGACCGATCCGCCGGTATCCCTCGACCAGGCTGAGACCCGTGGCTGCTGCGTACCGGGGTCCGTACTCGAAGAAGGGATACTTGAGGACGAGAGCCAGGAGGATCACTCCGGCCAGGCCGAATCCCGCCATGGCGCCGGCGCGGGTGGATTGGACCAGGTGTGACACGCCGATGGCCGCGGCGGCCCACATGAGACCAGGGCCGAACGCTTTGCGAAAACGGGTCTTCGGTGTCCCGGTCGTCATCCCACAAGCTAACGCATGGTCGGCGCGCCCCTCAACGTCGGGGGCCCGGGCTTGGTAACCACCTTCCGGAGAGCCCGAACTACTGCCTCGGATCACAGTTCGCACCCACGTGTATCGAAACAGGCAATCCCTGCGCCCACCGGGATTCTCGAGCCACAGGAGGTGTCACGTGATGACGCGCGCCCGGCAATTCCTCACCGCGCACGAGGTGTTCAAGCGCGGCTCCCGCAGCCGGACATCCGTGGCGATTCTGGCGGCGGTAGCAATCCACGCCACCGTCTTCGCGTTCATGCCGCCCTTCGAGGCGCCGGCATTCGCTTCCGACACGGAGGTCATCGGGATACTGGAACTGCCGCCCGAGATCGTGGTTCCGCCGCCCCCAGAGGCGATCGTGCGCCCTGCAGAGCCCAGACTCGCGGTCGACGCGCCCGGCAGTGACGCCACGATCGATGTCGTGCCGTTCAACGACGAGCGGTGGCGCCGGATGTCTCCGGGCCACCCGACGGAGCCTTCGGTTGACACCCCAACGTGGATTCAGCGCGACCAGGACCCGCGTCTGCTCAACCTGGCCGAGGTCCGCGGTGAGTTGGAGAGACTCTATCCGGCGCTCCTGCGGGAGGCCGGAATCGGCGGGGTCGTCGTTCTGTGGATCTTCGTGGGTGACGAGGGACGGGCCCAGCGAGCCCAGGTGTACCGATCGAGCGGATACCCCGCGTTCGATCATGCAGCGAGGCGGGTAGCCGGCAGCATGCGTTTCGCGCCGGCACAGAACCGCGATCAGCCCGTGGGCGTGTGGATCCAGATTCCGGTCGAGTTCACGACCCGGTAGGGGCCTCCAGGCCGGCGACCAACCGGTCCAGCGCGGTGACTCTCGAGCGTCGGCAGGCGAACCGACGGTCTTCCCAGCCGCCGGTGCATCGCTCAATCGAGAGGCGGATTCGCTTCTCGCCAGCTCGCGACGAAAGCGTCCGCGAGGTGCTCCACGTTGGCCCGGAGAACCTCCTCGGCCTGCGACATTCCCGCCACCGTCAGGCGTTCAAGCGACCAGGTGATTGCGGGTCCGAGCCACCGGTTCAGGGTGGAGGCCGCTGGCTGGAAGAAGGCCAGCGATGTGAGCAGCACGATATCGGGACCGGCTTCGAGCGGGATGGCCGTGACATGGAGGGTCAGGAAGGCGACCGCGAAGTCCGCCACCGGGACTCCCTCCTGGCGGAGCCGGGTGTCGACGATCGATCGCAGGACCCCGGCCGTCACGCCGATGTCGGCCGCCGGGCCCTCAAGGGGGTTGACCACGATTTCCAGCTTGGCAATGCGCTCGAGGCTCGCGGTCTCGACCTCGGATTGCGCATGGGCCTCCGCCGCCGAGGATGCGAGCATCCAGGCA
>JAMJQV010000102.1 GCA_023554435.1 Gemmatimonadota bacterium
ATCCGCCTCGTCGGACACGCCGAGTACCGATGCCTCGTCGAGTGAGAACACTCCGGCCCCGAGCTCGAGGTGTTCCGGAGCCGGAATCAGGGACGGTGCATCACCTTCGGTGTCGCATCCGATCGCGACGAGGGCGGCACAGGCGACCACGGAGAGTGCGGGGTAGCGCATCGGAATTCCGATCACGTTGGAGCGTGACGGCCGCGGCCCGGTTTCGCCGCGGGACACGCCTCGTACATTGTCGGCTCCAGCGGGTCCGACCCGCTGGCGGTCAGCTATCTCTCGGACAGGAAGACGATACATGCTGCGACCCATCCTCACCACATTTGCCATCGTCGTCGTCGCGGCGATCGCCGCTTGCGATCGAGGCGACGGTTTCGAACAAGCCTCGCAATCGATCATGGCCGCGAACCTGGACCAGGGGATCCGGGATCTGTCCGCCGACTCCATGGGTGGCCGCGCGCCGGCCTCGTGGGGAGAAGAGCGCACGGTGCGCTATCTGCAGAAGAAGTTCGAGGCGCTGGGTCTGGAACCCGGAAACGGGATCAGCTGGGTACAGGAAGTGCCGCTCGTATCTCTCACGGCCGATCCGGACATGGGAGCCGTCATCCAGGGGAGGGGGACGGCAAACCGGCTGCAGCATGCCCTGGACTTCGTGGCCGTCACGGAGCGCGTCGTCGAGGAGATCGCTCTCGACCGGTCGGAACTCGTGTTCGTGGGCTACGGGATCGTGGCACCCGAGTTCGGGTGGAACGACTACGAGGGTGTGGACGTGACGGGCAGGACGGTCGTGGCCCTGGTGAACGATCCGGGGTACGCCACCGGTGATGAGGCTCTGTTCAACGGCCGCAGCATGACGTACTACGGCCGCTGGACCTACAAGTACGAGGAAGCCGCGCGCCAGGGCGCGGACGGCGTTCTCATCGTCCACCAGACGGGTCCCGCCGGGTATCCGTGGGCCGTCGTGGAGGCCGGCTGGTCGGGGCCCCAGTTCATGCTGGCCGAGACCGGCGATGCGCCGCTGGCAAAGGTCCAGGGTTGGATCTCGGAGGAGACTGCCCGTACCGTGTTCGCGCAGGCCAGGCTCGATTTCGACGCCCGGGCCGCCCAGGCCGCCACCCGCGACTTCGCCGCGTACGAGATGGGTCTCGACCTGTCACTCACCCTTCGGAACTCGATTGAGCGTTCGACGTCTCGGAACGTCCTGGCCCTGCTGCCGGGATCCACCAGGCCGGAAGAACTGGTGATCTACACGGCTCACTGGGACCACCTGGGCACGGATCCGGCCCTGGGGGCGGACAGCATCTACAACGGCGCGCTCGACAATTCCACGGGGACGTCGGGACTGGTGCAGATGGCCGGGGCGTTCGCCGCCCTCAGGAAGGCGCCTGCTCGCTCGGTCCTGTTCATGGCCGTGACCGCTGAAGAGCAGGGACTCCTGGGCACCGCGCACTACGCATCGCACCCCGTGTATCCGCTCGACGCGACCGTGGCCACGGTCAACATGGACGGGCTCAACATCTGGGGACCCACCAGTGACCTGACGGTCGTGGGCTACGGCATGTCCGAGTTGGACGACGTCCTGCAGGCGGCGGCCGATGCGGCGGGCCGGACCCTGTCACCGGACCCGGAACCGGAGAAGGGGCGTTACTTCAGGTCGGATCACTTCGAGTTTGCCAAGCGCGGCGTTCCTTCGCTGTACCCGAACGCCGGCGTACAGAATCTCGAACACGGGGAGGAGTGGGCCCGGGAGCGCCGCGAGGAGTACACGAGGGATCACTACCACAAGCCTTCCGACGAGTACGATCCTTCGTGGAACCTGGAGGGCGCCGTGCAGGATCTCCGGCTCATGTTCTCGGTGGGACACGCCCTGGCCACGGGCGACCTGTGGCCCAACTGGCGAGAGGGTACCGAGTTCAAGGCCCGGCGGGACGAGATGATGGGCTACGAGGCCGACGCCATTTCGGAGGAGTAGCGATGTCGAGCAGCCTGATGCGACGAAAGCTGCCGGAGTTGTTGCTGGAAGCCGCGATGATCTTCTTCGCGGTGATCCTCGCATTGGCGGCGGAGGAATGGCGGGAGAAGAACGACAGACTGGAGCTGGCCGACCGTGCGCTGCAATCGGTGGTCGAAGAGATGAGATCAAACCTGGAGGAACTGGAGACGACGGGAGTGCTCAACGCCGAGAGGCTGGAGTCGGCCAGCGCCGTCCTGGCGGAACTGGAGGCGGGCCGGGACCAGGGCGGCGCGGACGTCGGGCTCGAGGTCGCGCTTCTCTCCTCCGCTGCCTGGCAGAGCGCTCAGATGAGCCAGGCGGTCCAGTACCTCGACTTCGAGGTAATGCGCGAGCTGTCCGAGGTCTACGAGGTCCAGGACCTGTACCTGCAGGTGCAGAGCGCAGCGGTGGACCACATGACCGATGCCATGAGGACTGCACAGGACGATCCGGCAGCAGCCGTTCGCCAGGGAGTGATCAGCCTGGCCCTGCTGGGAGACCTCCGGACATCACTGGCCGAGGTCTACGGCAATGCGCTCGAGGAGATCGAATCGGATGGCGGGGCGAAGTAGAGCCAGCTAAGGCGCGATCCACAGCTTCAGGGCGAACACCACGATCATCACCACCACCACCCGCTTCACCCACGCGTGGCCCTTCAGCACCGTGAGGTGAGTCCCAATCAACCCCCCGAGCAGGTTGCCGCCGGCGAGTGCGATTCCCATGCCCCAATCCACTTTGCCGGCCACCGCGAACAGGACGAGCGCCAGGGGGGTGAACACCAGCACCACCAGCACCTTGAGGGCGTTGCCCCGAACCAGGTCGAAGCCGGCGAGCATGGCGAGGGCGAGGATGAAGAAGCCGACGCCGGCCTGCACGAAACCGCCGTACACTCCCACCCCGAAGAAGGAGGCCGAGAAGGCGATGCCCGACAGGCGGCTCGGTGTCTCCGGGGGAGAATCCGCCAGAGTGGCTCCTTCCGAAACCCCTCCGCGCCTGATCCTGCTGCGCAGTGGGTCGAGCAGCATCACCACGGCGAAGACGATCATCAGGGTGGCGAGTACCCGCTGGAAGGAGGCGTCGCCAATCCGTATCGCGGCCCACGTGCCCAGTCCCGCTCCGGCCAGGGCGGGAAGGGCGGCCGTCCGGATCCACCTCCAGTCCATCACCCCGTGACGGTTGAAGCTCCACACGGCCCCCACGTTCTGCACCAGGATGGCGATGCGGTTGGTGCCGTTGGCGACCGTGGGCGGGAGACCCAGGAAGATGAGTAGCGGGAGGGTGAGAAAGGACCCGCCGCCTGCGAGCACGTTGATGGTTCCAGCGACCGAGCCGGCCAGGAACAGTAGGAAGTAGGCCGCCAGGTCGCTCACGGTGCGCGCGCGTCCTCGATTGCCCGGTCCTCGATCATGAGAGTGAACGTGACGTAGTACTTCATGATGTTGCTGACGTACCGCACCGTCTCCCTCCCGATCTCGCGAGCTACGAGCACTTCAACGTTGTCGAACCACTGGTCGGGGTCGAGTCCGGCCGCGGCGGTCTTCCGCCTCAGGTTCCGGATCCGGGTAGGGCCCGCGTTGTATCCCGCGATGGCGAATATCTGCTTCGTCGTCGGGTCCACGGACGCGTCATCGAAATAGTGATCGATGAGGAGCCTGAGATACGCGGCCCCTGCCTCGATGTTGGCATCGTCCGTGCTGATGTCGTCGATCCCGGCTTCTGCTGCCGATGCCGGCTTGATCTGCATGATCCCGACGGCCCCGTGGCTGTTCTTGGTGTCAGCACCCAGTCTGGACTCCTGGAATGCCTGGGCTACCAGCAGCACCCAATCCAGTTCGTACGCGGCCGCATGCTTCTCGAAGGAGCCCCGGAGCTTCGTCAGGGTCTGTGAGTGTTCGGCGCGACGCACGCGTTGCACCCGCAGGGTGTCCCTCGTGTAGCGGTTCAGGAGCATGTTGCCCGACAGGGTACCCGGCCGGTACTCCCGCAGGAAGTCGTTCAACGCGTCCTTCAGCACCGGGCTGTCCTTGCGGATGGCCCACCCGATCTCCCCGTCGGTCCGCACCGCGAGGTTGGGGTGTAGTTGCAGGTCAGGATAGATTTGCGACCAGAATTCGGCCTGGTACGCGTCGACCACGGTGGCGGGCGAGTTCCCCACGTTCACCTGTTCCAGCAGTTCTTCCGCGTCCAGCACTTCGTCCACGGCAATCAGGTGGAGTGGCGCGAGATCCCTTTCGCGCAGGTCCTGGTCGAGGGCATCCAGGCTTTCCCAGTAACTGCTCGAGGGCCGAACGTGAAGCTCCAGGGCGCCGAGGTCCTCGATCCGGCTCGGGATCACCACCTCCGTTCCTGGGCCGGTGACCACGATCTCCGATATCCCCGTCGCGGTCGGGTGAGCAAAATCGACCTTCTCGAGTCTCTCGGGAGTGATCGTGAGTCCGGCGGCCGCGATGTCACCGCGCCCTTCCTCGAGGAACGGGATCAGGAGATCGCGGGTCACAGGCTGAACGAGCACGACAACCTTCAGCTGTCCCCGCTCCAGCCTCTGGTTCAGGAACTCCTCGAGCGCAACCGCCGCCTCGGCAATGAGGCCGGACTGCCTGCGGCCGTCGAATCCGAAGAACATGGGCTCGTGCACCGTCAGCAGTCGGATCACGCGCCGCTCGGCCATGTCCGGCAGGTCCCCGGTCCAGGGCTCGAGGGCCCTCTGTGTTCCTTCGGGCAGGCTATCCAGGGCCGTCAGCAGAGTAGGAAGCTCCTCTACCTCCCCGACCGCGACCCCATCTTCCCGAACCTCACCGGGAACCCCGGCCCCATCATTCACTCCGGCCTCACCACACGCGAACAGCAGCCCGACCAGAAGTGCCACCGTCACCGCGGGAACGCCTGATGATCGCCGAATCAACTGTCTCATGTCATTCGCCTCCGTGCGGGGCTTGCGGCGCGTCTCATTGATCGGGGATCTTGCCGCCGTGTGACCCGGTAACATGCAACCGTATCCTCGTGTCAGCCAAGCGGGACGAGCCCGCGCATGCGATGGGCGGGCAGGGGACTTTCAGCGGAGACTACTCTTGACACGGACCTCGCCTCTCTGGACGGAGCTCATGCGCCGTCGGGTACCGCACATCGTCGGGGCCTATTTCGCCGGCGGCTGGATTCTGCTGGAGTTCACCGATTGGGCGGTGGGCCACTGGGTCCTGTCCCCGCATATCACGGACTTCGTCGTGACCGTCTGGTTGTTCATGATCCCGGCGGTTGCGCTGCTGGCCTGGACGCACGGAGCTCCGGGTCGCGACCGGTGGACTCGTGTCGAGACCGTGGGCGTGGCGCTGAACCTGATCATCGCGGCGGCCATCATGTTCGGCCTCTTCCAGGGGCGGGACCTCGGCGCCGCCACGAACACGGTAACGGTCCTCGATGAAGAGGGTCGCAGCGTCGAGCGTGAGATCCCCAAGCGGGAGTTCACGCGGCGGGTGGCCGTGTTCGCGTTCGTGAACGAGACCGATGATGCGGATCTGGACTGGCTCCAGTTGGGTGTTCCGTGGTCGCTCACGCTCGACCTGGAGCAGGACGACTGGATCCGGCCCGTAGCCGGGTTCGCGGAGGAACTGGGCAGCGGCCCTTTCTCGCCCTCCCACCTGCCGCTGGCGCAACAGCGCGAGCTGGCCCGCGGTCGATTCCTCGACTACCTGCTGGTGGGGTCGATCCACGGTGGAAGCGATTCGCTGGTCCTGAAGAGCCGGCTGTACGACGCCGATACCGGGACGCTGATCGAGGAGCGGGAATTCGAAGGCTCGCACCCGCTGGACCTGGTGGACCGCGTGTCTCTGCAGCTCCGGCAGGATCTCGAAATGCCATCCGGGCACGTGGCGAAGACCCCTGATCTCCCGGTGCGCGAACTGCTCTCCGATTCGCTGGTCGCGGTGCGGGCATTCCTGCAGGCGGAGTACGCCGAGGGTCGGGACGCGCAGGCGAACCTGCGTCTCCTTGCCGCCGCGGCCGGGACTGATTCGACCTTTTCCCTGGCCCAGGCGGCTCTGGGCGAGGCGTACCTCGCGTTCAACCAGCCGGAAGAGGCCTACGCTGCCTACGAGACGGCGATCCGACACGAGTATCGGCTCAGCGAGCGCAACCGGTTCGAAGTGAAGGTCCGCTACTACCAGATCACCCGTCAGCCGGAGAAGACCCTGGCCATCGCCCGCATGCGCACGGAACTGTATCCGACGGATCCAAGCGCCTGGGATGTGCTGGGCATCGTTCTCATCAACCAGGCAGACAACGCCGGTGCCGTCGAGGCTCTGGAGCAGGGCCGCGAGATCGATCCGTCGTCGTGGGGCCGAGTGCAGTTGCTCGGCCAGGCGTACATGAACGAGGGCCGCCTGGATGACGCGAGGATGACGTACCAGCGGCACGCCGATCGCTATCCTGACCGCCTCGCGCCGATTCGGGCGATCGGCGGCATGTATCTGCAGCAGGGCGCCTTCACGCAGGCCGCGGAGCAGTTCGAGAAGGCGCTCCTGGTCGACCCGGCGGATTTCCAGTCCCTGGTCGCCCGGGCGGACATCGCCGAGCGAACGGCGGAATTCGAGACGGCACGCGAGTACTACGACCGCGCGATCTCCTCGTCCCGGAACGCCGAGCAGATGTGGGCCGTCGGCGGACGGCTGGTGGGGCATTTCGATCTCCAGGGAATGACGGATAGTTCGATTGCCCGGCTGGAGGCACTATCGGGCTATCTCAGGTCGAGCCAGGGGCGATTGGCGGAGATCCAACTCCGCGTAAACATGATCGCGCTGTATCCGAGAGGGGGCCGTGCGGCGCAGGCGTACGCGCTGCTCGACACGCTCAGGGCGGAACTGGAGCCACCGTTGACCCTGTTCGTGCCGGTCGGTGAGGCACTGCTGCTGCGCGAGCTCGGTCGAGGCGAGCAGCTGGAGGCCAAGACTCCGGAGGCCAGCCGCCTCTACCAGGAGTTCGGCTACGCGTCACTCGAGTGGATCATGCTCTACCTGGACGCGGAAGCGAGGCGCATGCAGGGGCGCTGTGAAGAAGCGATTCCCATGTTCGAGCAGGCGGCGGCTGCGATGCAGGCAGGCCTGCTCGGCGAGACCGACGTCGGGCTGGGCGGCAATCCGTGGCTGGGACTCGGGGCTTGCTACCGGCAGATGGGCCGACACGCGGACGCGGCGAACGCCCTGGGTGAGTCGTACTCGCGGATTCCCGCCGACGCGCGGGTCCTGCTGCAACTGGCCCATTTGTACAGGGACATGGGTGACCCGGTCGAGTCCATGCGCTACCTCAACGGGGCCGTCCACGTGTGGCGGAACGCCGATCCGGACCACGTCCTGGCCAACGAGGCGAGGGCGCTCCTGGCCGAGTGGGAGGGGCGCGGCTGACCTGAGTCGGGTCAGATCTCTCCCCGGCGCGCCCGTTCACCGATCCGCTCGGCGGCCCGGAACGCCAGCGCCATGATCGTCATGGTGGGCTGTCCGCGGCCCGACGTGACGAGGCTGCTTCCGTCGCAGATGAACAGGTTCGGGACATCGTGTGTGCGGTGGTCCGGATCGATCACCGAGGTGGCCGGATCGGTGCCCATGCGGCACGTACCCAGCAGGTGCGCCGTGATCGAGGCCTCGACCACCGGATGGCGCCACACCCTCTTCGCGCCTGCGGCCTCGGCGATCTCTACACTTCGGTCCTGCAGGAACCGCATCATCGACATGTCGTCGGGGTGGTCGCGGTACGTGACCCGGATGGCCGGGTACCCCCACGTGTCCCGGACGCGCGGATCCAACGTGATGCTGTTCGTCGCGACGGGCAGCGACGTCGTGTGGCCGTTGACGTACATCGATCGCGGGTACTCGCGCAGCAGCTTCTTGTAGTCGGAACCCCACCACGGGTCGTCGCGGCTCCCGAACCCTTCCATACCCCAGAACATCGGGTGGTAGAAGATCCGGGCGTCGATGCCCCCGCCGCCGTAGAATCCGCGCTCCGGGTCCGCCTCGTAGAAATCGTGCATCACGCGCGTGACCTGGACGCTCTTGAACTCGTTCAACTCGTGCTCGAACGAGGCCCCCACCAGCGTCTGACCATTGAACATCAGGTACCGCCCCACCGCGCCGCTGGAGTTGGCCAGGCCGTTGGGGAACTGGTTCGACTCCGAGAGAAACAGGAGTCGCGGAGTCTCGGCGCCGTTGGCACTGAGGATCACCGCCTTGCCCCGCTGCAGGTGCTCGGTGCGCGAGGCGTCCAGGTACCGCACGCCCGTCGTCCGGCCGGCACGATCCAGTTCGACGCCGACGACCCGGCTCTCCGGGCGAACCTCGCACCGCCCGGTGGACTCGGCCTCGGGGATCATCGTGACCAGTGTCGACGATTTGGCCCGCATCTCGCACCCGAAGCCCATGCAGAATCCGCAGTGCACGCACCCCGCGCGTCCACGATAGGGCTGCGAGGTGATCGCCATCGGGGCCGGGAAGGCCGTCCACCCCATCTCCCGGCACCCCTTCTCGAACAGGACGCCGGACGACTTCACCGGCAGGGGCGGCATCGGGTACGGTCGAGAGCGTCTCGGTTCGTACGGGTTCGCCCCGGCACGGCCGGACACGCCCACCTCCCAATCCACTTTCGTGTAGTAGGGCTCCAGCTCGTCGTAGGTGATGGGCCAATCGACCAGGTCGGCCCCCGGAACCGATCCCCACAGCGTCCCCTCCGCGAAGTCGCTGGGGTGGAAGCGCCAGAAGTTGGCGGTGAAGTGAACGCTGCTACCGCCCACCGTGCGGGCGTAGATCGCCGGCGGGGCGACGGGGTTCACACTGGCGCGCTCGGACTCCGTGCGCCGGAAGGTCTGCCCGTTGTCCCGGGGGTCGTCGCCCATCGACCACTGAACCCAGCGAGAGTACTCGTCGTGCGTGAAATCCGCCTCGGTCAGGCGAGGGCCCTGCTCCAGGACGACCACGCTGAACCCTGCCTGCGCCAGTTCGCGGGCCAGCACGCCACCCGCGGCCCCCGACCCCACGATCACGAAGTCGACCTCGTCCCGGTCCCGATATCGCTTCCCGGCGCCGGCGCGGCCGAGCCGCAGGAGATCACGCCGCTTCATTCGTCGCCTCCGTGCGCGTCGGCGTCGTAGTGGCCGAAGGGGGGGTGCCAGGCGTGGCGGTCTTCGAAGCCGATCATGGACCAGCCCGCGCCGTCCCGGTTTCCTCCGTAGGCGGGGTCGGCCAACGTGCCCCAGACGGTCAACATCCAGCACAGCCTGAAGAAAGACGTGTCCTCGACGGTCCGAAGGAAGGCGACGGCGTCAGCCTCAGCCAGTTCGGAGATGGAGGTGACACCCGTATGCGTTTTCGTAAGGTCCTCTCCGAATTCGATCAGGCCGTCGCGGAACGTCTCTGCCCACGGCTGCATGAACTCCGTCAGCGCGCCGTCGATGAAATACACGGCGCCGGCCTCGACTGCCCCGGGCGTGTCGTCCGTGGGGATGATGAACGCGGAGAGGGCTTCGACCTCGGCCGCCTCGCTCGGGCTCAGAAAGCCCAGTGCCGGGGGCAACTCGCCCGCCGCGATACGTCGAGCCTTCTGGGAAGCCTGCGCTGCGCCCGGGAATCGGGCTGCCAGCACCGTCCACCCGACCGCTCCACCCGATGCGCGCAGGAAGTCCCTGCGGCTCGGGAGCCCGAACAGGGGCTCCTCCATGGCTCTCTCCTTGCCTCGCCGTAGTCTCTGATCGGTCCCCGTCGAACTCGCCGAGACGCGCCCGGAGGTCGTCGCATAGGGTCGGGACCCCACAATACGCGATGTGGCCGAAGGACGTAACGTCTGGGGATCCGGGGTCGCGCGGCGTGGCTCGGGAAGCGACGTTTGCGGGGGGTCCGACTGCTTGAGCGTCCGGCATACCACGAGGGTGATATGAGCTACCTGCCATACCTGGCCGCGGCCGAGAAGACGAAACTGTCTCCCAGGGCCCGTGAGCTGGCGACACAGATCGAGAAGGTCATTCAAGACTTTCAGCGAAGCTACCCGGACACACCGCCTGGCGACGTACAGCAGGCGCTGACCGC
>JAMJQV010000103.1 GCA_023554435.1 Gemmatimonadota bacterium
GAAGCGCTGCATCCCGACACCCGTGGCGGGTACGAGCCGTGAAGAAGGCGCTCGCGCTGGTCGGCTCGCTGGTCATCGCGATCGCGATCGGCATGTCCGCCGGAGCCGCGGTCTTCCCGGTCGGTGACTGGCTCGATGCCCTGCGCGGAGACCCGGGGCCCGCCGCGACGATCCTCTGGAGGGTGCGCCTGCCGCGTGTCGTGACCGGCGCGCTGACGGGAGGCATGCTCGCGGTGTCAGGGGTGGTCTTTCAGGCGCTGTTGAGAAACCCCCTGGCCGAACCGTATTTGCTGGGAGTTTCCTCGGGCGCGGCCCTGGGCGCCGTTTCCGCTCTAGCCCTGGGGTTGTCGGCGTCCGCGTATTTCGCGCTCCCTCTCGCTGCCCTCGCCGGGGCGCTGGTGGCCATCGCCGTGGTATTCGAAGTCGCCCGGGTACAGGGACGACTCGATACACGAGTCCTGCTGCTGGCCGGTGTGGTGGTCAGTGCCTTCTTCAGCGCATGCGTGTTGCTGATACTGACCTTCGTTCCAGCCGATACTCTGCGATCCGCCTTCTTCTGGACGCTAGGGAGTCTGAGTGGAGCCTCGTGGAGCATGATCACGGCCATGTTGACCTACACCGTCCCGGCTCTCGTGGTGCTGTTCGGGCTCAGCCGGCATCTGAATGCCCTCACGCTCGGCGAGGAAACGGCCGCGTACCTGGGCACGGAGACGGAGTTGGTCAAGCGCATTGCCTTTCTTCTCGCTTCACTCCTGGCAGCTGCAGCGGTGTCGGTGGCCGGCGTAATCGGCTTCGTCGGACTCGTGGTGCCTCATGCGGTTCGCCTGACTGGTGTACGTGACCACCGTGCCCTGACCCCGATGTCCTTCGTGGCCGGAGCGTGCGCGCTGGTCCTGGCCGACGCGGCTGCCCGGACCGTGGCGGCCCCCATGGAAATCCCTATAGGGGTAGTCACCGCGTTCCTGGGTGTCCCGATGTTCCTGATTCTCCTGCGGCGGGCGGTCCGATCATGATCTGCGGCCTCGAGGCAGTCGCGTTTCGCTACCCGGGCCGCTCAGCCAACGCCCTCACCGATGTCGATCTGGCGGTGGCAGAGGGGACTCACGTGGCGCTGGTGGGTCCCAACGGGGCGGGGAAGAGCACGATTCTGCGCCTCCTCACCGGTGTCCTCACTCCGGATGTCGGCAAGGCCACCGTTCTCGGGCACGCCGCGGCGGACTGGAAGAGACGAGATCTGGCGCGACACGTGGCGGTCGTGTCCCAGGGGGGTGAGGCGGAGGTACCGATCACGGTCCGGGAGCTCGTGAGCATGGGGCGCCATCCTTACCTGGGTGCGTGGTCGCCCTTGACTCGAGGGGATCACGCCACCGTGGATGCATGCATCGAATCGGTGGACCTGACCGAGCTGTCTGCCTGTGATATTCGGGAGCTGTCGGGAGGGGAATTGCAGCGAGCACGCCTGGCCAGGGCCCTCGCCCAGGAGCCACGCATCCTGCTGCTCGACGAGCCCACCGCGCACCTGGATCTGGGACACGAGGCGAGCTTCATGGAGCTCGTCAGTCAATACACTGTGAAAAAGGGAGTTACTGTAGTTGCGGTAACCCATCACTTGAATGTGTCTGCCCGCTTTGCGGACCGCATGGTACTGCTCGCTTCAGGAAGCGTCCTGAATGAGGGGCCGCCCGGCGAAGTGCTCACCCCCGAACTCCTCGAGGCCGCCTTCCACTGGCCCGTGGAGGTCGTGGACCTGGGTGTGTTGGGACGACACGCCATTGCAGGGACGCGGGACTCAGGCGATGGCCCCTCATGATCGGCCATGGTGTCCGCACGGCCGGCGGAGAACGTCCGTGCTGAGAGGGGTAGGTCGCAAGGCAGTTGTCTGCTGCACCCTGGCCGCACTACCGGCGACGGCCTTGGCTCAGGAGCCGGGGCAGGAAGTCGAAGTGACGGTGCGTGCGGTGTCCGAAGGAGGAGCCGCGATTGCCGGAGTCTCCGTTACGGTCCATGACGTAACCATGGTCTCGCGGGGCCACCTACTGCTGGGTCGCTTCGCGTCCGAAGGCGACGCGGTTTCGGTTCCACTGGCGGTCGGCCGGGACTATCGGGTACGGGTACAGGCGCCGGGCCACCGCGGGCGGGACGCGAAGGTGTCGCCGTCAGGCCCGGTCACGCTCCACGTCGTCCTTACGGTCGACCCCTATGAGTTGCCGCCGATCACGGCGGCGGTGGGAGCGTCCGACTCGGAGTACCTGGCCCGGTCGGTCACGCAGGCACGTTTCGCGGACGAATCGCTCACGTACGCTACGGTCGCCGAGTGGCTACGCGATGTTCCCGGCGCCGCCGTACGCGGTCCCGGTGGATCACAGGCCCTGTCCGTGCGCGGAAGTCGATCGGAAGACGTGCTGGTGCTGCTGGACGGGGTACCGCTGAACGATCCTCTTACCGGTCGGGCCGACCTGGCGATGATCCCCACCTCCACCCTCGAGTCGGGCACACTCGTCCGTGGCGCCGCCTCTCAGAGGTACGGATCGGGAGCCGGGGCGGGAGTCCTGCTTCTCACGTCGCGAATCGGGCACGGGACGGGCCTCAGTGGAGGCGTCCGCATGGAGTCGTTCGGCGGAATGGGGCTGGATCTTCGAGCGGAGACGTCGGGACGGCGGGGGCGACTGGCTCTGTCGGTGTCGGCATCCCGGGCCGAGAACGACTTCTCGTTCCGCAACCCGGTCGAGCCGGACGCGGCGGCGGAGGTCAGGACGAACGCTGATGCGGCGGGCGTGCATGGGGCTCTTACCGGGGCCTCCGGGCCCCTATCCGCCAGCCTCCGTTTCGATCGCAGCGAGCGAGGCGTGCCGGGCAGGGCGGGCACGAGCGTGTTTGCGGACTCGCGGGCGGAGGACCAGTCCTGGATCGCAACCACCGGCATCGAACTTCCGGAGGTCCGTGGCTCGGCCAGCTATGGCTGGCACCGCCTCGGATACCGCGCTTCCGCCGAGGACTCGGAGTCGGCTCAGGAAGTGAGGGAGTTGCGCATGGCAGGGGATACGGACATTCCGTCCAGCCCCCTGACGCTGGGCGGTCGTCTCACCAGGGAGGAAGTGGAGGGAGACGCAATCGCCGGGTCCCCCGGGCGTACCACGATCGGCGGACGGTTGGCCGCTGCCTTGACGGCCGGCCGGTTTCGCGTCGATCCGGCTCTGTCGGTCGACGTTGCCGGGGACCGTATGGTCGCAAGTCCGGAGATCTCGGCGGCCTGGCTGATCAACCCCCAAACCCGTGCCTGGGGTCGGGTAGGGCAGGGGTTCCGATTCCCGACGTTCGGCGACCTGTATTTCGCATCCCAGTACCAGTTGCGAGCCAATCCGGACCTGAAGGCCGAGCGGATCGCATTTGATTCCGAGGTAGGGGTCAGCTTCCGGACTCTGTCGGGTGGCGTGGAGCTGGAAACATCGGCCAGTGCATGGGCCCGCCGCACCGAGGATCCGATCGTCTGGTTGGCCAGCTCCGTCGCCCTCTGGAGTCCGCGGAACCTGGGAGAGCTCCAGGCTTCGGGCCTCGACCTGCAGGTGGAAGTAGTATCTCGAGGACCTGCCGAGTTCGGCTGGCGGGCGCAAGTGGCCGGCACCCTGCAACGAAGCCGGGTGGGCTTCGGGAGCAATCGCAATCCGTTGCCGTACGAGCCTGGAACTACCGGTCGCGCGAGTTTCGAGACATGGAGGGGGGCCGCCGGCCTGCGGCTGGACATCCGGTACACCGGACCCCGGAGCACAAGCCTATCCGCAACACGATCTCTCGACGGGTTCACAACGTTGGACCTCTCCAGCCGGTACCATCTCGATTCGGGAGCGCTGCGAATCGGGCTGTTCGCCAGGATCGAAAACGTCATGGACCGGCGATACCAAATGATCGAGCTGTTTCCCGAGCCGGGACGCCAGTTCACTCTACGGATAGAGGCCAGGAGGGCCGCGTCATGACCCGGAGACCATCCATCGCTGTCCGACTCGCCCTGCTGGCCCTCCTCCTGCTTCCCGGCGCGTGCAGCGACTCTCCGACGGACCCTGCGGCCCCGCTCGGCAGCGATGTGTTCGTGCTCAACTCGACGGGGCAGACGCTTGCTTCGTTCTCCGTGCTAGAGGGCCTGTCTGGAGCGGCGCCTCCGATCGATCTCGGGGCAGGATTCGACGGCGACGCTTTCGATCTGACGCCCTCGTTCGCGGTGACGACCGTATCGACCTTCGGAGGCAGCAGGCTCCTGTTCGTCGATCTCGCTTCCGGTGACGTTCTGACTACCTCATTCCCGGCTCCCGAGTCCGATCTGACCAACCCGTCAGCCGCTTCATTTGATGAACAGGGAACGGCCTGGGTCGGGGGGCGAGGGAGTGACGCCGTCTACCGGGCGGACCCTGGCGATGCGACGGCTGAGAGGGTGGCCGCTGGACTTGGATCATTCATCGAGAGAGTGGTCCCGCACGAGAATCGACTGTACGTGGTCGACGCCAACATCGACGACGATGGAGGTTCGTACACGCCGCTCGGCCCGGGTCGGGTCATCGTACTGTCGCGGACCGGAGATCTGGAACGGGTGATCGACCTGCCTCCAACGGCACTGAATCCCACCGATGCGGTCGTGAGCGCCGGGGATCTCCTGGTCCTGGCAGGGGGATCGTTCGATCCCGAGACCTTCCTTCCGTCGAGCGATGGCAGTCTGGTCGCCATTGATCTATCTACCGGCGCCGCCGGATCAGCCGTACCGCTCGGTGCGAATGGCGTATCCATGGAGTTGGGCGGGGATGGTCTCGTCTATGTGACCACGACATCGGACTACCAGTCACTGGACGTCCTCCGCTACGATCCGGAAAGCGGGGCGTTCGATCGCGGGCCCGCCGATCCCATACCGGTCAAGGGCGCAGATGGTGGCCGCGTAGACTGCTGGTCGGCCACGGCCCTCACTGACGGCCGCATCGTGTGTATCACATTCAACTTCGCCGAGGCAGGCATTCTCGTGCTGACGGACCGTTCCGGCGGATTCCTCGACGAGGTCCCCTCGGGGTTCGGCAGCACCGATGTCGCCTCTCGCTGATCCGGCATGGGCGAGAGAGGTCCGAGGTTTGCCGGCCTCAGAGCCCTCGGGTAGCTTGGCCGCGTGCCGATCGTGACGACGCGCAGCGTGGTGCTGCAGACGTATCCGTACAGCGATACCAGCAAAATCCTGCGTCTCCTGACTCTGGATCATGGTCCGCAGTCCGTCATGGCACGCGGAGCACTGCGTCCGCGCAGTCGGCTCTCAGGAGTGCTCGAGCCCTTTGCAGACGGCACGGCGACCTTCTACTTCAAGCCTGACCGCGACCTCCACACCCTGTCGGACTTCGAGCTGACACGTGAGAGACAGGCCCTCGGGAGGGACCTCCAGCGATATGCGGCTGCCAGCGTTCTGTGCGAGCTGGTTCTGCGGTTGGCTCCCGCCGAACGTGACCTCTCTCTCTATGGCGTGCTCGTTGGGGGCCTGGATGCCCTTCTGGAGGCGCCGCCGGGAACGGTGCCCGGTACGGCGCTGGCAGCGTGCTGGTCCCTGGTCGACGTGCTCGGCTTCGGGCCGGACTTGAGTGGGTGTGCAAGTTGTGGCGACGACCTGTCCGAAAGGAACGGTCGTCTCGACGTCCGGGAGGGGACACTGTTCTGCGAACGGTGCCTCCCGGGGGGTGGTGTGCTTCCACCGCCTGAGCTCGACCACCTGCGACGACTGGCGGAGGGGGATCCCACGGGCCCCGGTCCGTCGGCCCGCCAGGTACGTCTTCTGGTCGAGTTCATCCGGCATCACGCCGCGGAGGGGGTGCACCTCCGTTCTCTCGACTTCCTGCTCGCCGAGGAGATCCCTTGAGCCGCGGGGTAATCGTGGGTACCGGGGGGCACGTGGATCACGGCAAGACCTCGCTGGTGCGGGCCCTTACGGGGGTGGAGACGGACCGGTGGACCGAGGAGCGCGAGCGGGGATTGACCATCGATATCGGTTTCGCTCCGTTGGAGTCGGTTGTGGACGACGAAGCCGGGATCGTGGACGTCCCCGGTCACGAGGACTTCGTCAAGAACATGCTGGCCGGCTCCACCGGGGTCGATGTGCTGCTTCTGGTCGTCGCGGCGGACGAAGGGCCGATGCCCCAGACCCGGGAGCACGTCACGATCGCACGCCTTCTCGGAATCCGCGCCGGGGTCGTGGCGTTGAACAAGATCGACCGAGTCGACGATGAATGGCTGGAACTGGTCAGGGAGGCGACTGGGGAGGAGCTGACGCGACTTCTCGGACACGCGAATTGGCCCATCGTCGATGTGTCGGCAACGACGGGCCAGGGGCTGTCAGACCTCAGAGATGCGATTCGCGTCGCAGCATCGGGAGCGAGGCTTCGAGATCCAACCGACCTGTTTCGGATGCCGATCGATCGGTCCTTCAGCGTCAGGGGGGCGGGGACCGTGGTCACCGGTACCACGTGGAGTGGGACCGTAAGAGTGGGCGAGACGCTGGGCATTCAGCCAGGTGAAATGAAGGCCCGCGTCAGGTCGCTCCAGGTCCACGGTGCAGAGCGAGAGGAGGTAGGGCCGGGTATTCGGTGCGCCATGGCGCTGGTCGGGGTGGACGCCGCGCGGGTCGACAGGGGGAGCGTGGCACTGGGGCCTGGGAACTGGAAGCCATCGAGTCGGCTCGGGGTCCGACTCGAAGTGCCGCCCGGGTCCGTCCGGGAAGTCGACCATGGGCAGCGGATCCGGCTGTTCCTCGGGACCAGCGAAGTCATGGCTCGGGTGCGGACCGTGAAGCGAGATGGGGTGTCTGCGGGCGGTCGGGGTTGGGCCGTCCTCGACTGCGAACAGCCGGTGGTGGCGCGTGTCGGAGACCGCTTCGTGCTGCGTTTCTATTCCCCGGTGACCACGGTGGGCGGAGGAGAGGTCTGCGCCCTCGATCCCCCCCGGGGCTGGAGGGCGCAGGTCGAAGGGTGGTCCGCGATCCTGGACGGTTCTCCCGATGACGCAGTCGTAGCGGCGGTGAGCGCAGCCGGAGGGCGAGGACTGGAGACTGGCGACATACCCCTGTTCGCGGGGATTGCCCCGACCAGAGTCGACGAGCTGCTCGAGCGCAGCCTGGCGGTGACCCGGGTGGGGGGATCCTGGTACGATCGGACTTCGGTCGACACTGCCGCGGCTGCCGTCCTCGACCATCTTCGCGCCGCTCACGCGCGGAGGAGAAGGTCCTCGGCTGAGTCCCTCGAGGCCGTACGCGCCGGCCTGTCGGTGCGCTTCTCGACCGACCTGGTGGAGTTCGTCGTCGAGAGGCTCGCGTCGGCTGGAGAGGTAGTGGTGGACGGCCCCGGGATACGGCTCGCCGGACACGAGCCGAATCTCATCGAGACGGAAGTACAGGCACTGAGAGATCTGCAGGCCGTCCTGGTCGCAGCCGATCTGGCCCCCCCGTCGCCGCCGGACCTGGCCGCTGCCATAGGTGTGGATCGTGAACTGCTGAATGATCTGTTGAAGCTGCTGGTCGAGCGGGGGCTCGCTGTCAGGGTGACCCCGGAGGTGTTCCTGATGCGAAGCGCGGAAGAGAGGGCGCGTGAAACGATTCGGCGACTCTCGAGCTCGAGAGCCGTTCCTCCGGGCGATTTCCGTGAGGCGCTCGGGCTGTCACGGAAGCACCTGATCCCGCTGTTGGAATACATGGACAGGGTCGGAGTTACGCGTAGAACTCCAGAGGGACGGATCTCGAACGAAGGTGGATGAACCGCGGTCGTCGGCCGTCTACGCTCAGTCCACGTAGTACAGGAACCTGCCGCAATGGGCGCACACCCCGATGCTGTCGTTGCGGCCGGCTTCAGACGACCACGCGGTGGGCGTCGCAACGAAGCACCCGTAGCAGATTCCGTTCAGCACTGGAACGACCGCCCGGTCCAGTGTCCCGATGATGCTCTGATAGCGACGCTGGATGCTGGGATCCAGCCGGGCAACCAGCTCGGTGATCTTGGAGTCCAGCAGTTGCAGAGCATCCTCGGGTTTGAGGTCGAAGACTGCTGCCTCCATGTCACGCAGCGGCTCCTCATGCAGTGCCCGCCGCTGGGTGTGCAGATCCTGCAGCTCCAGGAGTAGCTCAAGCTGCGGATGCATGGTCAGACTCCCTTTTCCTCCAGCAAGGCGATGAAGTCCTCCGGGCTCTCGATCTGCGCGAGTCGCTCGGGCACGTCCGGCTCCTTACCTAACTGAGCTATGCGGCCGAGAACCGGCAGATACTGATTCGAGACTTCCAGCGGAGGAGCCACGATCAGGAAGATGTGCTGAACAGGCTTCTTGTCTATCGCGTCGAAGTCGATTCCGGAGAGCTTTCGGCCGAAGGCCACGCGAAGACGATTGACGACCAGCGAACGGCAGTGAGGGATGGCGATACGTCGCCCGATTCCCGTCGAGCCGAGGTTCTCTCGACGCTTCAGCATCTTGAACAGGATTCCCCTCGACTTCTCGTCCAATCCGAGAAGACCCACCAGCTCTCGGAGGGCCTCGTCCTTGGTCTCAGCCTCGAGGTCGAGGTTGATGGCCTCCAGAGTGAAGAAATCGCGCAGTTGCATATTTATCTTCTCCTGGCCGCCGGCTTCTGCGACCCGGTAGTTCATTGAACTTCAGGAACGTGGAGTATATTCGTTCTGTCGAAAGGCTGTCAAAGGTCCGCGGATCTCGAACCGCGTGGATTGACGGAACCTGATGGTCGAATTAGTGTCACATATCAGCGAGGGCTGCTCCGGCAGCCCTTGTGTGCGCTCAGGCGTTGCTGATTGAAAAAGAGGGGGTGAATTAGATTCGACGCGTTTTCGGATCCTGAGGTAGCGTGCCGAGGTTTCCCGGAACCTCGTGAAACACCGGGAAAAAACACAACTGCCAACGACAACTTGGCTTTGGCTGCGTAACTAACGTAGCCCGTTCC
>JAMJQV010000104.1 GCA_023554435.1 Gemmatimonadota bacterium
GAGGATTCCGTGCCGTCAGATCCGGGCGAGCAGATCCTGGAAGCCGGGGTGTTCGCGCAGGGAGTCCAGGTCGGGGTCCTGTTCGATCCAGTCGCGGTGGCCGAAACCGGCCTCGACCGCGCTCTCGAGACACTCGATCGCCCTGTCCGTCTGGTCCTCGAGAGAGTACAGGCAGGCCACGTTGTATTGAACGCCGGCATCGGTAGGATCGATCTCGAGCGCCCGTTCCGCCCAATGGAGACCGGCCTCCTGGTCGCCGGTGCGGCACAGCGACACGGCCCGCATGGTCGCGGCCCGGGGATCGTCCGGATTGAGTTCCATGTGCTTCTCGGCCACGGCCAGGGCGTTGCGGTAACCGTCGGCCGCGTCGTCCTCCCGGCCGAGGGCCTCCAGCGCCTGCGCCGCGAAGAACGAGGCCTGGTAGTCTTCGCGAACCTCGAACGCTTCATGGAACAGGCGAGCCGCCTCTTCCAGCCTTCCCTGTGAGAAGCACGCCCGGGCATAGAAATACCGGGCCTCGAACTGCGAAGCATCGAGCGCGATGGCGGTCTGGAACTCCGCCTCCGCCTCATCCAGGCGCTTGTGCTGCAGGTGGGCGAATCCCCTCGCCCCGTGAGCCTCCGACAGATCCGGGTCCAGTTCGAGGGCCCGCAGGCTGGCCTCGTCCGCGCGGCCCAGGTCGGCGCCGGTGGAGGGGTAGTACATGTTGGTCAGCGAGATCGAGTCCGATATTCCCGCCCACGCGAGCGCGAAGTCGGGATCTTCCGCGACCGCACGCTCGAACATCTGGCGCGCGTAGTCGAGGCTCTTTCTGCGACTCTGGCGGAAGAACTGCCGACCGCGAAGGTAGTACTCGTAGGCCTTCACGTTGGCGGTCGGGTTCTTCGCCAGTGCCGCACGCTCTTCGGGCTTCAGGATGCCGCGCAACGACTCGACCACGTTGGCGGCGATCTCGTCCTCGATGTCGAACACGTCCTTCATCTCGCGGTCGTAGCGCTCGGACCACAAATGGTATCCGTTGGCGACCTCGACGAGCTGTGTGGTGACGCGGAGCCGGTCTCCCGACCTCTGGACGCTTCCCTCGAGGACGGCTCCCGCGCCCAGGTCGCGGCCTATCGTCCGCACATCGCCGGGCTTGCCCTTGTACGCGAAAGCCGAGGTACGCGCCACGACATTCAGGCCCTCCATGTGCGCCAGCTGGTTGATGATCTCCTCGCAGATCCCGTCGCTCAGGTATTCGTCCTCGGCGCTGGCGCTGAGGTTGGCGAAAGGAAGAACCACGATGTCGGTGGGCTCGCCCGGCGGACCTGTGGCCTGAGCCGCGACCGGCGTGGCGACCGGAGTCCCGCGGCCGGGAGTCCTTCGTCGGCGGTCCGGGTGACCCAGGTGCCAGGCGGCCCCGGCGATGACCGGCAGAAAGATGATCCACGTACCGACGACCAGGTCGGCCGCACCGTTCGAAAGATCGAAACGGCCGGTGGCCCAGTCGGTGAACTCGAGTATACCCCAGCCGGCGGCGAGGTACACACCGACGACCTGCGGAACTCCCCGTCTCAGCAGTTCGCTTACGAATTTGGCGGACATCGGCTCCCCCGGCGCGAGGCGTCGGACCGCAGACGCCGAATACAATCCCGCTGATGTACTGGCATACCCAGGAAACGCCAAAAAGTCACGCCCCCCGAAGGTCAACCCATCGGGATGCCGAACAGAGCCTTGAACTGCCAGGATCGGTTGCGGGCACCGGAGCCGTCGAAAGCATCCGAGATGCCGATCGAGTAGCGTCCATCCAGCCCGAAGTACTTGCCACTCGCGCTCCGGATCGCAAACGCCAGACCCACCGGCCAGTTCCACTCCGTGCTCTTCGCGCGGTCGCAAGCGTCGACGAACGACGAGTCGCTCGCCTCGCTGCAGCTCACCTTGATCCCGATTCCGATGCCCGTGTAGAAGTTAAAATTCAGGGCATCGTTGTCCGTCGGAATGACGGCCCCGATGATGAACGGGATATCGATGTAGGCCAGGTCGGCCAGATCCTTCCCACCCTTCTGCACGTAGTTGGCCTCGAGGCCGATCATGCTGTTGTAACTGGTGCGGAAATACCCGAACACGCCGCCGATGAAACCCCACTGCGACGAGGTGTTGATGAAGCCGCCCTCGATGTCACTCGTCGTAGCCCCGGCAGAAATCCCGACAATCGACTTGGCGCGCTGCGCAGAAGCGGGCGTGGCGATGCACAGGCCAAGGGCCAGGACCAGCAGGCCAATTCTATAACGACTCATTTGAAACTCCGTTCAAGGTTGATTTCAATCACATGGCGGCCGCGTCGGCCTCTTCTTCCGTCTCGTACAGCGTGCCCCACACCATCTCCGCCACGATGCGATTCGCATCGTACACGACCTCCAGCGCCGCACGAATCGCACGTACATCGACCATCACGTTCCGGCCCTGCTCGGGAAGATAGATGAAGTCGCGCGACAGACCGTTGATGTTGCGATCGAAGTTGAGTCCCACCAACTCGAGATCCGGAGTCACCGCTGGCGAGCCGCTGTTGCCGCCGTACGAGTCCGTGGTGGAGACGAAGTTCAGCGGAGTGCTGAGGTCCAGCCCCTCGGGCGGAGTCTTCCAGCGCTCCGGGAGACTCCATTCCTCTCCGATCCCCACGCCTTCGCCGTGTCCGAAGTAACGATCGTACAGGCCGTAGAAGGTCGTGTACGCCGGGGCGAGCGTGCCGTTGTACGGGTATCCCTTCACGATTCCGTCCGCGATGCGGGGCGAGAACGAGCCGTCCGGCGGAATCTCGCTTCCGTACACCTCGAAGCGTGCGCGGCCGAGGGCTGCCTGCAGGTCGTTCTCTTCGCCCTGGAGTGCGCCTGACGTCCACCGGAACTCGCTCGTGAGCGGGAACAGCTCGGTCATCAACGCGATCATCGGATCGTCAACGCCGAGCGTGCCGGCCTCGATGGCCGCCAGTGTCTCCTCGCCGCTGTCCAGTACGCTGTTCTCCAGCATGGCGCGGGCCGCCGCCTCGGGCTCCATCCCGCCCAGGGCAGCTTGCGTGACCGGATGATCCGCACCCAGGTAACGCTCGAAGTCCGCCAGTCGATGGGCGAGGAAGCCGACTTCGACTTCGGGCGCCCGGTCGCGCACGCGACGCAGCTCGGTCATGAGCTGCTCCATTTCCTCCTCGGGCTCTCCGTCCGCGATCGCGTTGAGGACCGTCTGGGCCCGCATGGCCCGCGCCATCGTGATCGACCCGGCGAAGGTGCTGCCCATGCCCGCGAAGGCCCCGGTGTACGCCGCGTACTCCCGCTTCTGTACCTGGATGGCGGCAAGGCGGTCGAAGACATCGCCGTACGCGGCGCTTAGCGCCGGATCGGCGGCGATCGCTTCCTGCAGCTTGCGCTCGGCAGCCGCCTTACGAGCCATGATGACGGGTTGATTGAGCGCCTCGAGGCGTCCCGTGTTGGCCTTCAGCGAATTGGACAGGCCGAACATCCAGTTCCGGATCCCGAGTGCGCGCGCGCCATCCGGGTCGGCCTTGCGGTAGTCCGCCAGCACACCGAGGCGTGTGCCCAGGAAATGAACGTTGGCCGGCACGGAGACATCGCGCTGGTATTCGAGCTGCGCGATCGTTTTGAGGCGGTTGGTCTGCCCCGGATTGCCGATGATGAACACCGCATCGCCCGGCTCGACGCCCGCGCCCCACCCGAAGTAGTGCGTCGGCTGATAGGGCTGATCCTCGTCGTAGACTCGCAGGAACGAGAAGTCGAGGTCATAGCGCGGATACGTGAAGTTGTCCGGATCGCCGCCGAAGAAACCCAACTCCACTTCGGCCGCCACGACCAGGCGGACGTCCGTGAATCTGCGGAACACGTAGGCCGAGTAACGGCCCCCGTTGTACAGACCGATCACCTGCACCCAGATCGAGTCCCCGCCCGAAGCGTATTCGGCCTTCAACTGCGCCTGGATCTCCGTGACGACCTGGGACCGCGCGTCATCGCGGTCTTCTTCGGACGCCGCGTCGGTCGCCGCGAACACCTGGTCCGAGATGTCCTGCACCTGAATCAGCTGGTCCGCGTAGTAGCCGGGAATCCGCCGCTCGTCCGCGAGCGTCCGGGCGACGAAACCGTCGGACAGCAGATCCTCTCCATCTCCGCTCAAGCCCGCGACCCTGCCTCGCACGCAATGGTGATTCGTGGCCACCAGGCCGTGCGGTGACACGAACGAAGCCGAGCAGCCGGGAATCCGAAGCACCGACAACCGGGCCCGCTCGAACCACTCCGGGTTTGCATCGAATCCGTAGGTCTCACTGAAGTAGTCCGCCGGCGCGTACTCGAACGTCCACATCTTGCCGTAATCGAATCGTCCCGCCTGGATCGTGTCCAGGTCCACGCCGCCCAGCTGGGCCGAGGCGGGCTCGGGAGCGACGATGATCAGCGGCAGCGAAGCCGCGAAAAAGAGAGCAAGCCGGACGGCTCGCCCACGGAGTCCTGAGAACCGAAGCATGGTAGCCTCCAAAGACGTATGAACAACGACCTTCCGCCAACTGCACCCCCCCGGGACGCGCAGGTCGTGAATAGCAGGCGCAAGATGCTTCCTCGAGGGCCACTTGTCACCCTGCGGCCGCCCGGCACATTGTGGGGGATACCGGGGCCGAGCCGGCTGCCTCCCGGAGCCGGCGGCGCAAAGCACACAGGTGACCGAGATGGACGACGAACAGATTCGCCTACAGGGTGACGTGACGCAGCTTCTCCAGGCCGTGAGTGAGGGCGATTCACGTGCGCTCGACCGGCTCGTTCCGCTGGTGTACGAAGAGTTGCGCTCCCTCGCGAAACGGGAGCTGTATCGCGAGCAACAGGGACACACGCTGCACGCTACCGCCCTGGTTCACGAAGCCTATCTCAAGCTCGCCGGGAGCCGCATGCCGGCGTCCGACCGGGTCCACTTCCTGGCCATCGCAGCCAGGGCCATGCGGCAAGTCCTGGTGGATCACGCTCGTCGCCGGAAGGCGGTCAAGCGCGGCGGCGACATGGTGTGCACCACGCTCACGGACGGCGGGGCACCGGTGGAGTTTCAGCCCGACGAGCTGATCGCGCTCGACGAAGCGCTCGAGAAGCTGGATCCGCGCCAGCGACAGATCGTCGAATTCCGGTTCTTCGCCGGGATGGAGGAGAAGGAGGTTGCCGACGTCCTCGGAGTGTCCGATCGCACCGTGCGACGCGAGTGGGTGAAAGCGCGTGCGTGGCTGTATCGGGCCATGTATCCGGACGGACCCGCCGGAGGCTCGGCCCGCTCGTGATGTCGAGCCGAGGGTGAGCGACGAGAAGCGGCGCAGGCTCGACGAACTGTTGGACGAGATTCTCGACGCCCCGTTGGAGGACCGCGAAGAGATCCTGCGGCGGGCGGGAGACGAGGATCCGCAGCTGAAGGCGGAGCTCGAAGCCCTCCTCGCGGCACACGAGCGTTCGGACGGCCTCCTCGACAGTCCGCTCGACAGTCCGCTCGACAGTCCCGCGAACCTGGCTACGCCGGGTGGCGCGCCCGCCGACCCGCTGGAAATCCCGACCCGAATCGGCATCTATCGCATCGTATCCGAGTTGGGCCGGGGCGGAATGGGCGTCGTGTTCCTGGCCGAGCGGGACGACGGCCAGTTCTGGCGCCGGGTCGCGATCAAGGTCATCAGCGGTGGCACCCGCTTGGCGGATCAGCGAGCCCGGTTCGAGGCCGAACGCCAGATCCTCGCGTCACTCGACCATCCGAACATCGCCCGCCTGTACGATGGAGGGGTCACCGAGGACGGCAGACCGTACCTCGTGATGGAATACGTGCACGGACTCCCGATCGACGAGTACTGCCGCGCGAACGATCTCTCGGTCGAGCAGAGGGTGCGCCTGTTCTGCACCGTAGCGCGAGCCGTCCACCACGCTCACCGGCGGCTGGTGGTCCACCGGGACCTCAAACCCACCAACGTCCTGGTGACCGCGGACGGCGAGGTGAAGCTCCTCGATTTCGGGATCGCCAAAATCCTCGATCCTTCGATGGTGGGCGGAGAGGCGCCTCAAACGCGAACGGGTCTCCACCTGATGACGCCCGAGTACGCGGCGCCGGAACAGGTGATGGGCGAGCCCATCACGACTGCGACGGACGTCTACGGCCTGGGCGTCGTGCTGTTCGAGATGCTGACGGGCCGGCGGCCGTTCCAGCTGACCGGACGCCCGCCGGCCGAGTGGGCCTGGGTCATCGTTCAGGAACCTCCGCCCGTGCCGAGTGAGGTGGCGGAGCCGACGTCCGAGGGGGTGGCCCCCGGTTCGGCAGCCGCGGAGGGGCAAACTGCCGGGGGCGAGCGGCACTCCGACCCGGCCTTCTACGTACCGGTGGAGGTCGATACCGATCGGCTCGCGGCACGCGACAGCCGCCAGCGCCTGCGCCGCCTGCTGCGAGGTGACCTGGATCGCATCGTTCTCAAGGCGCTCCGAAAGGAACCGGAACGGCGCTACGGGTCGGCGGCCCGGATCGTCGAGGACCTCGAGCGTCACCTGGAGGGGCGTCCAGTCGAGGCGCGTGCGGACTCGGCGGGCTATCGATTCGGAAAATTCGTATCACGTCACCGGGTGGGTGTGGGGGCAGCGATGATCGTGGCCCTTTCCCTCGTCGGCGGTACGGTGGCAGCGGTCACACAGGCGAGCCGCGCCACTCGACAGGCCGAGCTGGCGTCTCGCCAGAGGGACCTGATGTTCGACCTGTTCCGTCTCTCCGACCCCAGCCAGTCACAGGGCGACACCGTCTCGGCGCGTGGGATCCTGGATCGCGGTGCGGCTCGCATCGAGGAGGAGTTCGGCGAGGAACCCGTGATGCAGGCGGCCATGCTGGCCGACGTCGCCGGCATCTATGCCAATCTGGGCCTGTATGACCGGGCCGAGGAGCTGGCGCGGACCGCGCTGCAACTTCGCGTCGACAACCTCGGCAGCCGCAGCCTCGAGGTCTCCGAGAGCTACGGCCAGGTGGGGCGGCTGCTGGCCGCACAGGGGGACCAGGAGCAGGCGATCGAGTACCTCGAGAGAGCCCTCGAACTCCGGCAGGCGGAGCTCTCGAGGCCGGATTCGCTGCTGGCCCTGACTCAGTCCGACCTCGCGTGGCAGCTCCGGGCGAGTGGTAAGCACGGCGAGGCAGCGGCCCTGTTCGAGCAGGCTCTCACCGTGCAGCAGCAACTGTTGGGAGACGAGCATCCGGACGCTGCCTCCACCCTGTTCGGCCTGGCGGTATCGCACCACGAACTGGGGCAGTTCGAGGAAGCCGAGGCGGTGTTCGAGCGTGCGCTGGCCCGGTTCGACACGGCGACCATGCGACCCCATCCGCTGGCAGCCGAGGCGCTCCTCAACATCGCGATGATCCGCCGACTGCGAAGCCAGATATACGATGCCGAGCCGCTCGCCGCGTCCGCCGTGGCCATGCGTGAAGCCCTGTATGATCCAGGTCACCCCGACGTCATCGAAGCACTCGGCGAATGGGGCGTGTCGCTGCGCGACGTGGGCCGGTACGAGGAGTCCGAGCGCCTGCTCCACGAGGCCCTCGATCGGGCCAATCGGTCTCTCGGCTACGACCACCAGTTGACGCTCACCATGCGTGAACGCTGGGGCACCGTGCTGTACCACCTGGGCCGGTACGAAGAAGCCGCGGCTACGGTCGATTCTTCCATAGCCGTGAAGCGGGAGCGGCTGGAACCGACCGACGCCAACTACATCATGGCCCTCAGCAGGGCCGGTGATCCCTACTGGATGGATAACCGGCTCGATCGCGCGGAGGACCGGTATCGAGCGGCGCTGGAGGGGGCCGGACGCAGCGGCATCTACTCGATCCTGGTTCTCGATGGACTCGCGAACGTCGCCTCGGCGCGAGACGACCGCGACCAGGCGGACCAGCTGTTCGACGAGTCGCTGGCGCTCGCCGCCGGGAAGCTCCGTCCCGGCCATCGCTACACGCAGACGGTCCGGGTCGACCGGGCGCACCTTCGTATCGCGCAGGGTCGGGGGGCCGAGATGGTTGACACCCTGCTGAACGTGCTGGAGATCCGTGGGCAGGTCTTCCGCGAGCCGCACCCGGCGATCGGACGCGCCCTGCAACCTCTGGGCGCTGCCTACATGGCCGCCGGCGATGCGGCGAAGGCCGAGCGGGTCCTGCTCCGCGCGCTGGAGAGCTACGCCGAGATCCCGGAGACCCACTGGCGGGTCGGCGAGGTGGAGAGCCTGCTGGGTGAGGCGCTGGTGGCACAGGATCGGCGTGTCGACGGCATGCGCCTGCTGCGCGAGGGACATGCCACGGTGGTCGCGCACGTGGGGGCCGATTCGTGGCAGGCGCGCGCGACGTCGGCACGACTGGCTGCGGCGGGAGGCTGAGGCACCGGCAAGCGTTGGCCCCGTACCCCGCCGAGAATTAGCTTTGGTGGAAGCCCCCCAAGGTCTTTGAACAGCGGTGGAGAGACTCATGATCACTCTTCTCGTAAACGGCGAACGGCTGACCGTCGACGCCGATCCGGCCATGCCCCTTCTCTGGGTCCTCCGTGACCTGCTGAATCTCAAAGGCACGAAGTACGCCTGTGGCGCCGGCCTGTGCGGCTCGTGCACGGTGCACGTGGACGGCGAGCCAGTCCGCTCCTGCATCGCGACCGTAGAGTCGGTCGCGGGACGCCCCGTCACGACGATCGAGGGACTGGCGAATGGCGACGAACTTCACCCGGTCCAGCTCGCATGGTTCGAAACGAACACTCCGCAGTGCGGCTACTGCCAGCCGGGACAGATCCTGAGCGCGGTGGCGCTCCTGGAGCGATCGCCGAAGCCGACCGACGAGGAGATCGACGAGGCCATGTCCGGAAACCTCTGCCGCTGCGGCACATACCTGAGGATCCGCGAAGCGATTCACCGGGCCGCCGGGGGAGGCGGATCATGAGCGCCGTGACGAAGGTCTCGCGTCGGAGCTTCCTGCAGACCACCGGGCTGGCCGGGTCGGGACTCATACTGGGCGTCCGGCACGGTTGGGCCTCGCTGATCCCGGTTCCGGGCCTCGACCCGGAGTCCAGCGTCTTCGAGCCGAACGTCTGGGTGAGCATAGGGGAAGACGGCGTCGTGTCGCTTACCGTGCACCGCCAGGAAATGGGCCAGGGCGCCCGGACCACGTGCTGCATGCTCCTGTCCGAAGAGCTGGAGGTGGACCTGGAGGACGTGAAGGTGGTGCAGGCGCTGGGGGACCCCAAGTACGGAAACCAGTCCACCGGTGGGAGCACCACGGTGCGGCTGAACTGGTTCCCGCTGCGCCGAGCGGGTGCGGCGGCGAGGGAAATGCTCGTGGAAGCGGCGGCCCGGCGCTGGGGCGTGCCGGCCGCGGACTGCCGCGCGGAATCCGGCGCCGTTCTGCACGGCTCCGAGAGGCTCACCTACGGGGAGCTCGCGGCAGCCGCCGCGGAGCTGCCGGTACCCGAGGACCCGTCACTCAAGGACCCGGCCGACTTCAAGCTCATCGGGACGCCGCAGCGGCTCATTGACACCGAGGACATGGTGCGCGGCGATGCCGTATACGGCTACGACGTCGATCTTCCCGACCTCCTCGTCGCCAGCGTCGAGAGGAGCCCGGTAGCGAAGGGATCGTTTCTCAGCTACGACGCGGATGCCGCCCGGGCCGTCCGTGATGTCGTGGACGTCATCGAACTGGAGCCGAACGCGACGGGGCTCACGAACGCCGGTGTCGCGGTCCTCGCAACGAATACGTGGGCTGCCATGCAGGGCCGTGCAGCGCTCAACGTGCAGTGGGAGCCGGGTCCGCTGGCAACCGAAACGAGCGACCAGAGACGCGCAGAGCTCGAGCAGATCGCGTCAGAGCCCGGGACGGTCGGGAGAGCGGAGGGAGACTTCGAAGCCGCGGCCGCCTCGGCGGAGCGGATCTTCGAGGCCACCTACTACGCGCCATATGCGGTGCACGCCATGATGGAACCGCCCGCGGCCACCGCTCACGTGCAAGGCGATCGCTGCGACGTCTGGTCGGCGACGCAGGCGCCGCAGTGGACGGTCGGAGAAGTCGCCGGGGCACTCGGTATACCGGGCTCGAACGTGGCGGTCCACGTCACGCTGCTCGGAGGCGCGTTCGGTCGGAAATCGAAACCGGACTACGCGGTGGAAGCGGCCCTGCTGTCCCAGAAGTCGGGCCGCCCGGTCAAGGTCTTGTTCACGCGCGAGGACGAAATCCGGCACGCCTTCTACCACCCCGAGAGCTACCAGGTCCTTCGCGCCGCGCTGGGCCCGGGCGGAAGCCCGACAGGCTGGATGCACCGGTCGGTGTTCCCGGCCATCGGGTGGACGTTTCCGGACGGCGGAGCTACCCCGGGGGGCCAGGAGAGGGGGCTCGGTCTTACGACCATGCCGTACCGCTTCCCCAACATTCAGATCGAGGCAGGCAGAGTAGCGTCAAGCGTCCGAATCGGGTGGATGCGGTCGGTGTGCAACATGTTCCACGCCACGGCCGTGCAGAGCTTCATGGACGAGCTGGCGCACGAGCTGGGCCGGGATCCGGTCGAGTTCCACATGGCGATGCTGGGAGAGCCGCGCATCATGGAAGTCGAGGGTTCCGACAGCCAGTTCCCCTACGACACCGGCAGATTGAAGGCGGTCGGGGAAGCAGCGGCCGAGATGGCCGGCTGGGGCCGGACGCTGCCGGCACGCCAGGGCCTCGGATTCGCCATGCACTACAGTTTCTTCAGCTACGCGGCGATGGTCGCCCACGTGTCGGTGAGCCAGGCGGGCGAACTCACCGTTCACCGGGTGGACACCGCGGTCGACTGTGGACCGGTGGTCAACCCGGACGCCATCGAGGCGCAGATGCAGGGCGCGGTGGCTATGGGCTTGTCGCTGGCGAAGTTCGGCAGAATCTCGTTGCGCGAAGGGGCGGTCGAACAGGGCAACTATCACGACTATCCGGTCGTGCGGTTGCCCGAGATGCCCCGGATCAACGTGCGCATCATTCAGACGGGGGACGTTCCGACGGGAATCGGCGAGCCCGGGGTGCCGCCAACCATGCCGGCAGTCCTGAACGCCATCTTCGCGGCGACGGGGGTGCGAATCCGAGACCTGCCGCTGGAGGGCCAGGACCTGAGCTGACCGCCTATGCGGCGACAGGCGCCTCGGCGGCCCGCGCCACGTTCCGGAGCATGCCCCTGAACATGGGCGTGTGGATCGGTAGAAGCGCGTACCAGTAGATCAGGCCGGCCAGCCCGGTCGGGTCGAACACGGCGGTCTGAGTGAGGATCGTTCCGCCGTTGTCCGCCTCGGCCTCGAACTGAAGCCACGCTCGCCCGGGGAGCTTCATCTCGGCCCTGAGCTGCAGCATCTGGTCCGGCTCGTACGCTTCGACTCTCCAGAAGTCCAGCGCGTCCCCGGGTCTCAGATCGACCGGATCACGGCGGCCGCGGCGCAGGCCCGGTCCCCCCACCAGGCGGTCCAGTAAGCCCCGGATCTGCCACAGGGCGTCACCGTAGTACCAGCCGACGTCTCCACCAATGCTGCGCACGGGCGCGAACGCCTCGGCCGGGGGGGCGTTCACCCGGACCTTCTGGCTGTCCACGATTCGGCGCCCGTAACGCCGCGGTCGCTTGGATGAGTGGCCGTTCGCATCCGACCACCGCGTGCTCGCGAATTCCCGGTCCTCGTTGGCCAGCGCCCGTCGGATGGCGTCGGATACTCCGCGGGGCCGGACAGCGAAGGCGCTCAGCGCGGCATCATCCTGGACGACCGTCGGATTGCGCACTCCCTCGATGAGCTTGCGACCCACCCGCGCGTACAGCGGTGTCACGAGACCCAGCCACAGGCTCGAGATGGCGGGTGTGAGGACGGGAACCGGGATCATCAGGCGGTGAAGGCCTCTCTGGCGTGCGTACTCCCGCATGATTTCGCCGTAACTGACCACTTCGCTCCCGCCAATCTCGTACACCCGGCTCTGCGGCAGCGGCACCGTGCGGGCCTCGGTCAGGTAGGCGATCACGTCCTCGATGGATATCGGCTGTGCCTGGACGCGGACCCAGGATGGCGTCGTCATGACCGGCAGCTTCTCGACCAGGGACCGGATCATCTCGAAAGAGAGGCTCCCGGAACCGATGATGATCGAGGCACGGAGTTCGAGCACGGGAACGCCCGCCGCACCGAGTATGCGGCCGACCTCCTGGCGGGTCTGGAGGTGATCCGACAGGTCGGGCCCGGTGCCGAGTCCGCCGAGATAGATGATCCTCTGCACGCCCGCTTCGGCGGCGACCTCGCCGAACACACGGGCAGAGCGTCGCTCCATCTCCTCCCAATCCCCATCGTCGCTCATCGAGTGGACGAGGTAATACGCCGTGGTGACGCCGGCCATCGCCCGGGAGAGACTTTCGGGATCGAGCACGTCCCCGCCGACCACCTCGGTCCCAGCAGCGACGCGCGAGGCCAGGTACTCCGGTCGGCGGGCGAGGCAACGCAGGCGAACGCCGCCTTCCTCGAGCGAATGGAGCAGGCGGCCGCCGACGTAGCCGGTGGCGCCCGTGAGCAGCGTAATCCCGGCCGGGTCAGCCACGAGGCATCGTCCGGGCGCTGCCGAGCCCGCCGTCCACCCCCAACACCTGGCCGGTTACCCAACTCTGCCCCGGCTCGAGCAGCCAGGCGATGGCCGAAGCGACGTCCTCCGGCTCGCCAAGGCGACCCAGAGCGTGGAGAGACCTGGATGCCTCCGAGGCGCGCTCGTTCGAGGTAATCCGCTCGGTCAGGGGCGTCCGCACCAGCCCGGGCGCAACCGCGTTGACCCGGATCCCGGCCGGCCCGTAGGTGGCCGCTGCAGATCGAACAAGGCCCTCCACCCCGCCCTTTGCCGCGGCGATCGCCTCGTGGTTGGGCAGGCCCGACCGAACCGCGGCGGTGCTCACGAGCACGATCGAACCCCCCTCCTGCATGGTCTTGCCACCCGCTCTGACGGCCGCGAAAGCCGTGTCGAGATTCTGAGCGATCGTTTCACGATACGCTGCTTCGGACGTCATGTGGGCGGGCCTGAGGAGCACGGATCCGACGCAATTGACGATGCCGTCGATTCGTCCCCACAGGTTTCGCGCCCGGCCGGTGACTTCCTCGACCGCCTCGAATCGCGTCGCGTCCGCCTTCGCGGTCTCGGCTCCAGTCTCCATAGCCAGGGCGGCCAGGTCGGCCTCGGTCCTGGCTACGGCCAGGACTCTCGCCCCCCCGCTGGTGAGTGTACGAATCAGCTGCGAGCCGATGCCCCCGGTCCCTCCGAGAACGACGACTACGGGTGCTTCAGTCACTGGTTCCTCCCCCGCACGCCGGTCGATCGGCGTGCATCCTCTATCGTGAACGAGGCCCGTAGCAGGATCGCCGACGGGCCTCGAGGTTCCATAATGGGTCGGGACGGGGGCGCGTGCGAGCTCCCCCGCCCCGCGACGGGTCAGTCCATGGACGGCAGGATGACCGCGTCGATCACGTGAATCACTCCGTTGCTGGCCTCGACGTCCGCCGCGATGACCTGCGCATCGTTGACGTACACCTTGCCCATCTTGACGGAGATCTTGACCTTCTGGCCTTGCAGCGTCTTGGCGTAATCGAGGTTCACGACCTTGTCCGACGTTACCTTGCCCTCGACCACGTGGTACAGGAGCACGGCCTGCAGCTTGTCCTTGTTCTCCGGCTTCAGGAGTGTCTCGACCGTGCCCTCGGGCAACTTGGCGAAGGCTTCATCCGTCGGCGCGAACACCGTCAGCGGACCCTCGCCCTTGAGCGCGTCGACCAGGTCGGCAGCCTGCGCGGCGGCGATCAGTGTGTTGAAGGTGCCGGCTTCGACCGCAACTTCGACGATGTCCTTCGAAGGCATGTCGTGATCGCTGGCCATCTGGGCCGGAGCGACTGAAGCGGTTACGAGAAGGGCCAGAGCGGCGCCGAGCGTCCCGAAGGTCTTGCTGATCATGGTATTCTCCTTGAGTGTGATAATCGTTCGTCTATCCTATGTCGAGCATGATACACCGACTTATGGATAATGTCAAGTCTTTGTCCAGGTCTTATGGTTAGACAGTGGATCGACAACGCGTCGAATCCAGCTCAGAGAGGGATGTGAAATGCATACGCACGTGCCCGGGTCCCGAGTGAGCGTCCTGAACGACGCCGAGGTCGACCCGAGTGGCCAGTATGTCCTGTACTGGATGACCAGCCACAGGCGCACGACGCACAACTACGCGCTCCAGCGGGCGGCCGACTGGTCGCGACACGTGGGTCGAGGGCTGCTCGTTCTCGAGGCCCTGCGATGCGACTACGAGTGGGCGAGTGAGCGTCACCACCGGTTCGTGCTGGACGGGATGGTCGACAACGCGGCAGCCATGGAGGGGCGACCTGGAATCACGTACTACCCCTACGTGGAAGGCTCTATCGGTGAAGGGAAAGGACTGCTGGAATCGCTTGCGGAATCAGCGGCCGTCGTGGTTACGGATGACTATCCGACCTTCTTCGTGCCCCGCATGCTCGCGGCGGTCTCGCACAGACTGGAAACGCGACTCGAAGCGGTGGACTCCAACGGGCTGGTTCCCATGCGGAGCACGGATCGGGTCTACCCCACCGCGTACACCTTTCGGCGCTATCTGCAGAAGGCTCTCCCCGCTCAACTCGAGCTCGCGCCGCTGGAAGACCCCGCAGGCAATCTGGCCGGTCTCGAGCAACCCACCGTACCCGGCCCGATCCTCGCACGATGGCCGTCAGCAGAGGCCGCCCTTGCAAGCGGCGGGCCGGACCTGACGTCGCTACCGCTGGATCACTCGGTGCCCTCCACGCAGCTGCGAGGAGGCGAACGCGCGGCGTCGGAGCGCCTGGACGGATTTCTGAAGCAGGCGCTCGGTCGATATGACGACCGCAACCAACCGGACGAGGACGTTGCGAGCGGTCTCTCGCCCTACCTTCATTTCGGACACATTTCGACGCACGCGATACTCGCGCGCCTCGCCGCCCACGAGGACTGGACCCCGAACTTCGAGGGCAGGCCGACGAACGGAAAGCGCACCGGCTGGTGGGGCATGAGCTCTCCGGCAGAGGCCTTCCTGGACCAATTCGTCACGTGGCGCGAGCTGGGGTTCAACATGGCGGCGCTTCGTTCCGACCACCGCGAGTACGAGTCTCTTCCTGAGTGGGCCAGGAATACCCTGACGGAACACGCGAGTGATCCTCGGCCCTACCTTTACAGCCTGGAGCAGCTCGATAGCGCGTCCACGCACGACGAATTGTGGAACGCGGCCCAGCGACAACTGCGCCGCGAAGGAGTGATTCACAACTACCTGCGCATGCTGTGGGGAAAGAAGATCCTGAAGTGGACCGCGACCCCTCGCGAGGCCGCACGTCTTATGATCGAACTGAACAACCGCTATGCACTGGACGGAAGGGATCCGAATTCCTACTCGGGCATCTACTGGTGTCTCGGCCGGTACGACCGGCCATGGGGACCGGAGCGACCGGTGTTCGGCAAGATCCGCTACATGACCTCGGCCAATACGGCCCGCAAGCTCCGGGTCCGGGAGTACATGGAGCGGTTCGCCCGCTGACGAGCGCCCGGATCAGGCGCCGACGCGCTCCTGTTCCATCACGGCCAGCGACGCGTAGAGATCTTCCAGGCTCGAGATGAGGCGTCCGCCCACGGACTCCACGGCTTCCCCGTACGAGGGGGCCGCCCGGCCACCCGCGAGGATCGGCATCGTGGGACCGACTGCGGCCCGAAGCTCCACGAACTGCTCCGCGATACCCGGGTCGTCGGTCGGGAATACCAGGCTGATGGCGATACCCGAAGCGCCGGTGCTGCGAGCGACATCCGCGATATCGGCCGCGGGCAACTCGGTTCCCAGGTAGGTCACTCGCCATCCCTGCGTCGCCGCCGCAGCCGCAACGAACAACGCCCCGAACTCGTGTCTCTGCCCGGTTGGGGTCGCGACCACCAGGCCCGGCGCCTCCGGGCCCGCCATGACCGAGTTCGCGAGCGATTCCAGCACACGTCGAATCACCGCGGACGCGAGGTGCTCGTGCCCCGGGCTCATCTGCCCATGTTCCCAGCGATCCCCGATGCTGGCCAGCAGCGGCCCGAGAACGTCCTCGATCAGCATGGGTGCCGACAGCGCCACCGCGGCCCTCATCAGGGACTTCTCGAGCCGCACCGCATCGAGAGACTCGACCGCGGCGAGGCACTCTTCCCGGTGGACTTCCGGCGCCGACGAGAGGCCCTGCTCTATCTCACGGCG
>JAMJQV010000105.1 GCA_023554435.1 Gemmatimonadota bacterium
AGTCGGGCTACGGAAAGACAGTGGAAATCGATCACGGTTTCGGCTACAAGACGCGCTACGCTCACGCCGGCAGCATCCAGGTGAAGCGTGGCCATCGCGTGGATCGTGGCGACATCCTGGGCGAAGTCGGTAAGACGGGACTGGCGACGGCACCGCACCTCCATTACGAGGTGTTGATCGACGGCCGCCAGGTGAATCCCAGGCAGTACCTGCTCGACGACATCGTATACGAGTGACGCCGGCGGTCTCGCGGGCCACCGCGCGTCCGATCTTGCTGCACCATGGTTGCACCGGGGGGCCTTCCAGCGGGAGGCCCTTCGTCGTCGGGGGAGCGGGCAGCGGGAGAATGTGTTTGAAAATAGGCGAGGTGGCCGGTAGATTTGCCGGTCGCGATGCGAAGATCACCGCTCATCCAACGTGGAGACACGGATGCGAGGCAAGCGTAGTTTCTTTCTGATCATCGGCACCGCCGTCGCGCTCAGCGCGTGCGGGGGTTCCGACGTAACCGTGCAGGTCCTTGGAGAAGGCGCGGACGGGCCCATCCCTCAGGCCAATCTCGAGGTCTTCTTCTATCCGTTCGATCGTGATTCGGTGTTCGACGCTCTCGACACCGAGGCGTCCACGCCGAAGCCGCAGATCCCGGAGGAAATGCTGGCCACGTTCGCGGAGATTCGCGCCCTCCAGGAGGAGTGGCGGGACAAGGAAGCGGAGTGGTCTGAGGCGCGCGACCGGATGCAGACCCTCTCCGAAGAGATGCAGGCGATGGATCCGCGGGCTCGAGGCACGCGCGAGTACATGTCCAAGTACGAGGAATTCGAGCAGCTCGAGGGAGTGGAAGGGCGTCTCGACCGTGAGAAGCAGGCGCTGTTCGACCAGTTCACCGCCATGCAGGACTCGGTCACGACGCGAGTGGACGAGTTCAAGGCCGTGCGCGACACGTGGGAAGACGAGGCGTACGCCGGGTACTTCGACATCGAGCAGTCCCTGGTCACTGAATTGGGACGGCAGGTCTTCGCTGACACGACGAGCGCGGATGGCTATGTCACGCGCACGCTGCCGGCGGGAGACTGGTGGGTCAACGCGAGGATCCGTGTTCCGGTCGGTGAGTTCGTATGGAATCACCTGATTGATCCGACGCAGGTGGACACACTTCGTCTCGATGTCTCCAACGGCGACGAGCGCGTTCGTCTCTGACCCGTGTTGATCGTCGGACGCGGGTGCGCGTGACCACCGCGCGCACCCGCGTACCGGCGGCCCCTCTGGCACACGCCGTACCCGGCCTCGCCGGACTTGATGCCTCTTACCCTGGCGCGGGAATCACTCCATGAACGCCCCGACGTCCGAATCCACGAGCGGTCTCGGCTTCGAGGTCGATCGCGACCACGTCGGCTGGCTGACCTTCGATCGCCCGGACGCCTCGACCAACCTCCTGACACCAACACTGATGCAGGAACTCGACGCGCTGCTCTCGCAGCTGGAGTCGCGCATCGCGAATGGCCAGATACTGGCCCTGGTTCTCCGTAGCGGGAAGGAGGGCTCGTTCATCGCTGGCGCCGATGTCGAGGCCATAGCGGCTCTGTCCTCCGCCGCGGATGCCCGGGCGGCCAGCGCCGAGGGACAGCGGATCTTCCGGCGCATCGAGCGTCTGCGAGTTCCGACCGTCGCCGCGGTCGATGGAGCCTGCATGGGAGGCGGCACCGAACTCATCCTGCACTGCGACTACCGCGTCGCGTCCGACCGAAACTCGACTGTCATCGGCCTCCCGGAGGTCCGTCTCGGCATCCTGCCCGGGTTCGGCGGAACCGTGAAACTGCCACCCCTGGTCGGAATGCAGAACGCGCTGGGGATCATCCTGTCGGGAAAGCCGGTCCGTCCCTCGCGCGCGAAGCGGCTCGGCCTCATTGACGAGGTGGTCGCGGCGGCTCGATTTCGGAGCGCGGTCAGTGAGTTCGTGGCACGGGTCATCGGAAATCGGGTCGAACGCACCCCGCCGGCACTCGGATTCGGCCAGCGTCTGCTGGAGAGGACCGGCCCCGGGCGTCGAATCATGTTCGGTGCCGCACGCAAAAGGACGTCCGCCGAGGTCGGGGCGTTCTATCCGGCTCCCTTCAAGGCGATCGACGTCCTGGCGGGCGCGGTCGGAATGAAGGCGGACGAAGCGTATGCGTCCGAGGCCGCAGCGCTCGGGGACCTGGCCGTTACCCCCGAGTCCCGGAACCTCGTGCGGGTCTTCCGCCTGTCGCAGGCGGCCCGCAGGGCGTTGCCCGAGGACGTCGCACCGCACGGGCGGTCCGTCAATCGAATGGGGGTCATCGGTGCCGGGATGATGGGCGGGGCCATCGCCGAGCTGGCCGCCGCACATGACATCCCGGTCGTGCTGAAGGACATCGACCAGGACGCGCTCGACTCCGGGCTGCGACATGCCGGGGATTTGCTCCGGAAGGCGGTAGCGGCCAGGGTCTTCAGCGAAGAGGAAGCGTCGCTCAAGTTCGCCCTCATCACGGGCACTCTGGAATACGACGATTTCGAGGGCGCCGACCTCGTGGTGGAGGCGGTCGTCGAGCGGATGGCCGTGAAACAGCAGGTATTGAGGGAAGCCGAGGCCTCGGCCGACGGTGCGGTGCTCGCCACCAACACATCCGCGCTTTCGGTGGACGAGATGGCGAGCGGTGTAGAGCGACCCGGTTCGGTGATTGGCCTCCATTTCTTCAACCCGGTGCACAAGATGCCCCTGGTCGAGGTGGTAGCCGGTCCACGTACCTCCCCCGAGGCCCTGGCGACCGGGTTCGGCCTCGTCCTCGCGTTGGGCAAGACTCCGGTGCTCGTGGCTGACCGTCCCGGGTTCCTCGTCAACCGCCTCCTCGCCCCGTACCTGAACGAGGCCGGCTTCCTGCTCGAAGAGGGAGCCTCCATCGAGGCGGTTGATGGAGCGCTGGAGAGCTTCGGTATGCCCATGGGTCCGCTGCGTCTCCTGGACGAGATCGGCTTTGATGTCGCCCGGCACGCCAGCCGGGAGATGGCGGCGGCATTTGGAGAGCGGATGCGACCCTCGGGCGTGCTGGATCGCATGATCGAAGACGCCCGCCTTGGCAGGAAGAACGGATTGGGCTTTCATCGGTATCAGGATGGCAGAGACCGCGGTGCGGATCCGACCGTTCCGCGTCTTCTCTCGAGAGAAGAGGCTACCGGACCCGGAGCGGCACGGTCCAGCTTCCCGGCGGAGGAGATCCAGAGACGGTGCCTGTACATCATGGTGAACGAGGCCGCCTACGCGCTGGAAGAGCAGGTCGTCGAGGGACCGGATCCCGTGGATCTCGCCATGGTAATGGGAACCGGCTTCCCTCCATTCCGCGGCGGGCTCTTGAGGTGGGCCGATGTCGAGGACATTCGGAAAATCCACAATGCGTTGTCGGAGTACGCCGGCACGTGCGGAAACCGTTTCGCCCCCGCACCGCTCCTGGTGCGGATGGCGGAGCAGAATCGGACGTTTACCGATCTTAACTAAGCGCCTCATCAACCGGAGATCGCGCACCCGGGGGGTGCCGGCTCGAGCCGATGCCGGGACTCCGACGGTCGCCATCGTTTACCGGCGACCCCCCGACGACGTGCAGCATTTCTCCCAGGAGCTCCTGCACGACGGCGCGGCCTGCAAGATCACCCTCCTGGTGCTCGATCCCGACGACCCTCCCCTGCCTGTGGGAGACAGCGCGGTTCCGCCGGGCGGCGCCATCTTGTGGTTCATGTTTCCCGGTCGATCGTACGAGGTCGGAGCCCTGTACGATGAGAACGCTTCTTTCCTGGGCTACTACACGAATTTCGTCCAACCGCCCAGTCCCGAAACGGCGGTCTGGCACCTGACCGATCTCTTCCTGGATGTATGGCAGGGACCCGAGGGTCCCCCGAAACTCCTGGACGAGAGCGAGCTGACGGAGGCGGCGGAGCGTGGCTGGGTAGGAGCGGAGGACGTCGCGCGCACCCGGGCCGAGGCCGCCGCGGTGCTGCGGGCCGCGCGGGCCGACCGCTGGCCCCCCGGCGTGGTGTCACGTCATCCGCTGGAGGCCGTACCGTCACTCCGGTTCCGGCGTGATGCCCCCGGGACGTTCTTTGCCAACCTGGTGGTGGGCCGCCTGATCGCGTTCGGTATCTATGCGCTGGGCGCGATCTCGATCACCTCGGTCGTGTTCTCCGCGTTCACCAATGCCCTCCAACCGGGCGCCGGCTTCACGGCGGCGAGAGTCGCGTGGCTCGGACTGATCGGGCTGGAACTGGTGATCCTCCTGGGGCTCGCACTGGCAGGCAAGCTGCCGGCTACGCAGAGGCCGCGTCCCGAGGAGGCGCTCACGGAGCGGTTGTTGTTCTTCGGGACCCTGGTGTCGGGAGCCGCCGTACTTCTCTATCCGGATAGCCAGTTGTGGAGGGGAGCGCTGACGGGCCTGTACGCCACGCTGGCCGTCTTCCTGTCCATCTTCGCCGTGAGCCGGGGCGTGTTCGACCGCCGGTTTCCGTTCCTCGCGGTGAGCGGGCTCGTAGTGAGCGTCGTAGCCCTCCTGGTCCTGCTTCTGTAGGCCGATCTGGCCCCGTGGCGCTCGTGCCGCGGTCCATTCCAGTTCTTCAACAGGGTTCTAGATCGGGCGAGTTCGTCCGCGCCGCAGGGCGATGAGGTCTCCCTCGACCCGCGCATCCGGTCGTGTTCTCTCGGCATCCGCCGCGATCACTTCAGCGGGCTCGACGAAGTTGTATCGGTCGACGATGCCCCGGTGGATCCGGGCGCCTGCGCCTACGCGGCAGTGGTCCATCACGATCGAGTCGACGATCTCCGCCCCTGGCTCGATCAGCGTGTCGCGACCGACGATGGAGCGGACGATGCGCGCCCCGTCCACCACGCTCCCGACACCGAGCGAGCTGTCTTCGATGGTGCCCGACAGCACTCGGGGGCTGGCACGGTGATAGGCCTGGGAGTGGATGGGCCACATGCGGTTGTTCAGGTCGAAGCGGGGCTCGGCACCGAGGAGGTCCATATGGGCGGACCAGTACGCCTGCAGGGTGCCGACGTCACGCCAGTACCCGGTCTCTTCATAGGACTTCACGCCCGGGACCTCGTTCCGGTGGAAGTCGTAGGCGGCGACTTTGTACTCGGGGTCGTTCACCATCAGTGGCACGATGGTACTCCCGAAGTCCGGCTCCAGGCCCTCCTCCATCACCTGCTTGAGGACCCTGACCAGGGCGCCCGGCTCGAAGATGTAGTTGCCCATCGACGAGTACGCCCAGCCCGGGCGGCCCGGCATGGCGGGGGGCTCTGCCGGCTTCTCCTCCCAGCCGACGATCGTGTCGTCATCCCTGGCCTCGGCGATCCCGAAACCGGTGGCGTCTGCTACCGGCACGGGTAGCATGGCCACGCTCAGGTCAGCTTTCTTCTTCCGGTGGAATCGGACCATGTGGCCGATGTGCATTCGGTAGATGTGGTCGGCCCCGAAGACGGCGATCAGGTCGGGGCGATAATCGTAGATCAGGTTGAAATTCTGGTACACCGCATCCGCCGTCCCGCGGTACCATTCCTTGCCCACGCGCATCTGGGGCGGAACCACGGTGAGGAAGTCATCCGGATGAGGGGTACTCAGCCGCCACCCTTCCCGCAGGTGATGGATCAGTGACTGCGACCGATACTGGACGAGCACGAAGTTCGAGTAGATGCCCGAGTTGAGCAGATTCGAGAGCACGAAATCCACGATCCGATAGCTGCCGCCGAACGGGACCGACGGCTTGCTCCGCTCCTCCGTCAGAGGCATGAGCCGCCTGCCCTCACCGCCGGCCATCACCAGCCCGAGTATCCTCAGGTCGCCACGCATCACTTCGCTCCGTTCGTGTCTTCAATCGCCTGGCGATACAGCTGCTCGTATTCGAGTCCGCTGCGGCGCCACGAGAAGTCGGTTTTCATCCCCGCCCGCCGAACCCCGTCCAGCAGGGAAGCCTCTGAATAGAGGTCACGGGCGAAATCCACTGCCCACGAGAGGGCGGGCGCGTCGAAGTGATCGAACACCACGCCCGTCGCTTCGCCGGCCTCGAGGGCCGTGGGGGACGCGTGCGTCACACTGTCGGCCAGGCCGCCCGTACGGTGGACGATGGGCGGCGTGCCGTATCGCTGGCTGATCATCTGGTTCAGTCCGCAGGGCTCGAACTCGGAAGGCATGAGAAAGAAGTCGGCCCCCGCCTCGATCCGGTGCGCCAGCGCCTCGGAGAATTCCAATCGGGCCGCCACGTTCGAGTGCCGAGCCGCCAGTTCGGCGACCAGGAGCTCATACCGGGACTCGCCCGTGCCGAGGAAGACGAACTGCGCATCCCGATCGACCAGGTCGTCTCCCAACTGGTCGACCAGAGACAGACCCTTCTGGCCGACGAGGCGCGAGACCATCCCGAACAATGGCGTGTCCGGTTCAGCGGGCAGGTCCACCTCCGCCTGTAGAGCTTCCTTGCAGGCGCGCTTACCGCTCATGTCGGTGAGGCCGTAGTTCTCGGCCAGGTACGGGTCCGCCTCGGGATTCCATGTCTCCGTGTCGATCCCGTTCAGGATGCCCGTGACGGGTGGGTCCAGGTTCGCGATCCAGCGGTCGAGGCCGAAGCCGAACCGGGGAAGCCCTATCTCGTGCGCGTACCGGGGGCTCACGGTCGTAACCCGATCTGCCGCCAGGATGCCCCCCTTGAGGAGGCTCACCCCTGTACCCTGCTCCAGGACATCCGAGTCTGGCAGGCCCGCCGCCGTCGCCGCGATCGATGGGAACGACCCCTGGTAGGCCATGTTGTGGATCGTGAGAACGGTGGCCGGAGCCGCCCCCCCCTCGAACCCGTCACGCACGAATACGGGCGCGAGTGCGGCCTGCCAGTCGTGTGCGTGGACTACGTCAGGTCGCCAGTCGAAGGCTCTCGCCGCTCCGAGAGCGCCGCGAACCAGTGTCGCGAAACGCAGCGCGTTGTCCGGATAGTCGCCGTCGGCCGTGCCGTACAGACCCGCCCGGTCGAACAGATCCGGCGCATCCACCCACCACACTTCGAACCCGGCCGCCGCCATGGAGGAGCGTACCGCGAACGCTGGACCCGGCCCCGACGACACCTCGACGGCGGTAGCATCGACCTCCGGTCCAGCGGCGTTCAGGTCACGATAGAGCGGCAAGGCGAGGGCTACATCGTGACCCGCGGCAACCAGGT